>JBATYU010000398.1:0-2224 GCA_049674245.1 Bradyrhizobium sp.
GGTCGGCCAATACGGCCTCGACATGATGTACCGGACCTGCACGGTGCAGACCAATCTCGACTTCTGCTCGGAAGCCGACATGGTCAAGAAATTGCGGGTATCGGTTGCCTTGCAGCCGGTGGCGACGGCGCTGTTCGCCAATTCGCCGTTCACCGAGGGCAGGCCGAACGGCTTCCTGTCGTTCCGCTCCGAGATCTGGCGCGAGACCGACAGCGCGCGCTCCGGCATGATTCCGTGGGCGTTCGAGGACGGCATGGGGTTCGAGCGCTGGGTCGATTATGCGCTCGATGTTCCGATGTATTTCGTCAAGCGCGGCGAAACCTATATCGACGTCGCGGGATCCTCGTTCCGCGATTTCTTCGAAGGTCGACATCCGGCGTTTCCGGGCGAGCGTCCGACGCTGTCGGATTGGGCCAACCATCTTTCGACGATTTTCCCGGAAGTGCGGTTGAAGCGGTATCTGGAAATGCGCGGCGCCGACGGGGTGCCATGGAACCGGCTGCCGGCACTGCCGGCGTTCTGGGTCGGGCTGCTCTATGACGAGGCGAGCCTCGATGCCGCGTGGGACATCGTGCGGCGCTGGAATGCCACCGAGCGCCAGGCACTGCGCGACGACGTGCCGCGATTCGGCTTCAAGGCGCGGATCAGGGACCGGTACCTGTTCGAAATCGCCAAGCAGTGCCTGGCGCTGTCCTATGCCGGCCTGAGGCGGCGCGGCCATATCGATCATGTCGGCCGGGACGAGACCCGCCATCTCGAGCCGTTGGAGCGGATCATCGATGGTGGCCGGACGCCCGCCGAGGAGATGCTGGAGAAGTTCAACGGCCCCTGGGGCGGCTCGGTGGAGCCGGCCTATACGGAATACGCGTTTTAGAGCGAAAGCCTGCCCCGCACTGGATCGCGGGATGAATACCGGTTCGCACAGCGATCATCTTTGCGCAGATTGCCGAGAGTTAATGTGCTCTGGGAAAACGCGTCAAAACAAGACACTAGCGCCTCGGTCCTGATTTAATCGGAACCGGTCAGTGACCGGATTTTGGGCTGTTCATCGGCCGTACAGGTTCGTGGCCATCAAATGGCGACACAAAAAAAGCGGCGTATCCAAATAGTTGAAAGCAATCTGTATGGGGAAAGGCCGCCTGCTCGGGGCATGCGTGACGTTGCTTGTGGGCCTGGCGGCAGCCATCGGGACGCGGCAGGTCGCGGCGCAAGCCAATTTCGATCGTCCGGGCGGCGACTATTCAAGTTCGCCGGTGGCTTCGGGCGATCCTGCGGATTGCGCGCTGGTGTGTGAGCGCGACCGGCACTGCCGGGCCTGGAGTTTCAGCTATCCGACCGACACCACCAGCGGCGCGGTGTGCTGGCTGAAGAACAACGTGCCGGCGCGTGTCCAGGACAATTGCTGCGTCTCGGGCGTGCGCGGCGCCGGCGTCGTCGAGCCGCGCACTGGCGCGGAAGAAATTTCGATCGACCGGCTCGGCGGCGACTACAAGAATTTCGAAATCAAAGGCGGCGACGGCAACGATGCCTGCAGGGCCGCCTGCACCGGCGACAACAAATGCCGCGCCTGGACCTATGCGAGGGCGGGATATGTCGGCAGGCAAGCGCACTGCTTCCTGAAAAAGGAAATAAAGCCGCCGCGGCGCAAGGCCGGATTTATTTCCGGCGTGGTGCGGTAGGCACTGTAGGGTGGGCAAAGGCGCGTTCGCGCCGTGCCCACCATACTGAACGCCGTCATTTGCGATCGAATTGGTGGGCACGCTTACGCTTTGCCCACCCTACGTTGCGGTGTCCGCCGCCAGCACCGTGAGTTCCGGCCACAGCCGTTTCCAGCGCTGGGCTTTCGCCTCGTAGTTCGCGGCCGAGAAATTCGGCCCCGGATTGGGCCGCACGATCAGGCTCGCGATGTCGTCAAAGCCATT
The DNA here is from genome assembly GCA_049674245.1 of Bradyrhizobium sp. GTDB lineage: Bacteria > Pseudomonadota > Alphaproteobacteria > Rhizobiales > Xanthobacteraceae > Bradyrhizobium. The sequence goes on from JBATYU010000398.1 coordinate 1,923, forward strand.
CGGCGCATAAACGTCGTGGCCTTCCCGCGTGAGGCGGAGTCCGACCTGCGTATTTTTGGTCAGGAAGCGGTCGATGCCTTCCGTCGCGCAGGTGACTGGCGGATAGGGCAGGCCGTGCTTTTCGGCGTACCAGAGGTGGACGCGCGCCTGATTGCGCGCCTCGATCGTGACGCCAAGCGCGGCGAAGGAGTTTTGCAATCTGCGGATCACGGCGTCCTCGGCGGCCCAGGAGGTGTCGGGATCGAAATAGAAAATATCGTAGTCGGCGATGCCGTGATCGACCGCGCGCGCCGTGAGCACAT
>JBATYU010000399.1:0-2544 GCA_049674245.1 Bradyrhizobium sp.
GCACAGGGAACCGGGACGAGCCGTGAATCCGGCGGCGCCGCGGCGCAGCAAAGCGCGCCATCCGCCGGAACTTCGGCGACCACGCCCGGCCGCGACGCTACCGAGCCCACCAAGCCGTCGTCGGGCATGAAGGCCACTCAGTCCGACTCGCCCGGCATGAAGGCTACTCAGTCCGAGCCGAAGTCGCCTGCCGGCGCGACCAAGAGCCAGCGCGCCGATGAGCCCGCGCAAGGTCAGAAATCGAAGGGCGTGAGCTCCGAGAACGAGACCAAGGGCGGCAAGGACATGAAGGCCGAAGGTCGTGAAGGCCGCGACAATATGAAGGCCGAAGGCCGCGAAGGCCGTGACCGCGATCAGAACGCCCAGAACCGCGAAGGCCGCGATAAGGATCTGAACGCCCAGACCCGCGACCGCAACGGCAACATGAACGCGGAGACCAAGTCGCAGACGACGACTGGTCAAGCCGGCGCCGGTGCCAAGCTCTCGACCGAGCAGCGCACCAAGATCACCACCGTGTTCAGGAGCCAGCGCGTCGAGCCGGCCAACAACGTGAACTTCTCGATCTCGGTCGGCACCCGCGTTCCGCGCGAGGGCGTGTCGTTCCGTCCGCTTCCGGCGGAAGTCGTGACGATCTATCCCGAGTGGCGCGGCTACGAGTTCATTCTGGTCCGCAACCAGATCGTGGTGGTGGACCCCGCGACCTTTGAGATCGTGGCTATTCTGGACGTCTAATATCGCACTAAAGCGAAGCGCTGGGGGCGGGTAGCAATGCCCGCCCCTTTTTCTATCTCGGCTTTCTGTCTCGGCGCACCTTGGGCCGCGATCCCCAACCTTGGTTAACGCCATGGATTCCGTGGGTTTTGCACAGTTTTTTGCAAGCTGGATGAGGCCTTTGAGGGCACCCCAGGGGGGCCTAAAGGCTTCCCCTTGCCAGCGTTGTTACCTATAACCGCGCCACCGCTAATATGCCGAACCACCGCAACTCACCGAATTTTCCGGGATTTGGATGGCCAGAACTGCCGCCGATACGATTTACGTGCTCAACGGCCCGAACCTCAATTTGTTGGGGACCCGCGAGCCCGAGACCTATGGCCATGCGAGGCTTGCCGACGTCGAGAAGCTTTGCGCTGAGACCGCCGCGCAGTTCGGCCTCAAGGCCGATTGCCGGCAGTCCAACCGCGAAGGCGAGTTGATCGATTTCATCCACGAGGCGCATGCCAACAAGGCCGCTGGGATCATCATCAACGCGGGCGGCTACTCGCACACCTCGATCGCGCTGCACGATGCGCTGGTGGCGGCGAAAATTCCCACCGTCGAAGTGCACATCAGCAATATCCACGCGCGTGAGAGTTTCCGTCATCACTCCTTCACTGCCATGGCCGCTTTTGCAACCTTGACTGGCTTCGGCATTGACGGTTACAGGCTCGCGATTTCAGGTCTTGCCGCCAGGATCGGCGTCAAGGCAAAAACCTGACGCACCCGCCCGCCACCAGCCAAGAGGTTTCGGATTCAAGATCATGGCGCGCCAGCCTGAAGACAAAGCAGCCGCAAAATTCTCAAAGGACGACGGCGCGCTCATTCGCGAACTCGCGCTGCTGCTCGATGAGACGGGCCTGACCGAGATCGAGATCGAGCGCGCCGGCCTTCGGGTTCGCGTTGCGCGCAACATCAGCATCGCCGCAGCGATGCCGGCGAATTTTGCGCCGACCGCACCGGCAACAACGGCGGCCGCGGCGCCGGAGGCGGACCTGTCGGAACATCCGGGTGCGGTGCCCTCGCCGATGGTCGGCACCGCCTACTGGGCTCCGGAGCCCGGTGCGAAGCCGTTCATCGAGGTCGGCGCCAAGGTTTCGGTCGGGCAGACGCTGTTGATCATCGAGGCCATGAAGACGATGAACCAGATTCCATCGCCGCGCGCCGGCACGGTGACGCAGATTCTGGTCGAGGACGGCCAGCCGGTCGAATTCGGCGAGCCGCTGGTGATTATTGAGTAAGAGGGCGAATAGGGAGTAGCGAATGGCGAATAGTTTTTTCACTCTTACTATTCGCTACTCCCTATTCGCCATTCGCCCCTTAAGGGCACCATGTTCGACAAGATTCTCATAGCCAATCGCGGCGAGATTGCCCTGCGCGTGCTGCGGGCGTGCAAGGAGCTCGGCATCGCGACGGTGGCGGTGCATTCCACCGCCGACGCCGACGCCATGCATGTGCGGCTTGCCGACGAGAGCGTCTGCATCGGCCCGCCGCCGGCCAAGGACAGCTATCTCAACGTACCCGCGCTTCTGGCCGCCTGCGAGATCACCGGCGCCGACGCCGTCCATCCCGGCTACGGCTTTCTATCGGAGAACGCCCGCTTTGCCGAAATCCTCGCCGACCACAATCTGCAATTCATCGGGCCCAAGGCGGCACATATCCGTCTGATGGGCGACAAGATCGAGGCCAAGAAAACCGCCAAGAAGCTCGGCATTCCCGTGGTGCCCGGCTCCGACGGCGCGGTCGCGCCAGACGAGAACGCGATGGCTATTGCGAAAGCAATCGGCTTTC
>JBATYU010000400.1:0-7248 GCA_049674245.1 Bradyrhizobium sp.
GTCCTAACTTGAACGACTTGGACGGCCATCTACCTTCGTCGTTGGGGGAGCCCGCCACTGGGAGACCGTTTCCCTTGATGTCTAAATTGCACAACGACAGTACGCGGGGGGGGGGCAGGACCCCGCCTTGCGGCAATGCGGCACGGCCGCTTTCCATTCATATGCCCTCGCGTTGATGAACTAGCGCGCCATGCTCAAGGTGCCAACACGTAACCGGCATTCGAGCGATGAACACTTTGGCGTGCGAGGGCCTACGGTTCGTTCGGTAATAAGTCCTTTTTCTTGTCGGAAGGCGTCAATTTAACCGCGTCTGTCACTGTTGTCCTGGGGATGGCCGTATAGAAGACGCTTTCGTAATATCGTCGTAACGCGAAGCGCGTCAGCACGCCGATAGCGGACGCAAGCGGTACAGCAATTAAAAGGCCGACGAACCCGAACAGGTAGCCGAATGCGAACAGCGCAAACATGATCCAGACCGGGTTCAAGTTGACGCGCCGGCCGACGAAATAGGGCGACAGCAAATAGTCTGACACCGTCTGGCCGACGAAGAAGATCGCCGGGACTATCCAGATCACGGCCCAATGCGGCCAGAACTGGGCAATCGCAACGCACGTCGATATAACGAGCCCGCCCAGCGAAGACATCGCGATTGTTCGGGAACGGATCCGTCAGACCATCGGCAAGGTGACGGTTGGACGGACGATAACCATTCAACATCCGTCCATTTTACGCCTCGTTGCCGAAGATGAGGCCCGCCGCGAAAAGCAGAAGACGTCGCCTTACACGTTCTCCTGGCACAATCCGGTATTCGATAGCCCTCTCGAGCGACGGCGGCTTCGGCTGCTCAACGCGCTCTTCCTGGCGGTGGCCCGCGGCGGGGGAAAGCCAGAGGTGAGGGGACATGAGGCACGCGAGATCAGCATCACCGTCCATCAGACCACGGTCTCCCTGACACTCGATCGGCCGAAACTTTGCCGGCGTGGCTCCGGCCTCGACCATAGCCGGGAAGCAAGCAAGTCCGAGACGCTACGGCTCGCAATCGTTCGAGGCTACGAGCGTGAGCAGGAGCGAGCCGCCTGGCAGGATGGCGAAAACGGACGACTGGAGTCCATGATGTCCGAGATCGCCGTAGAGATCGTGACCACCGCCGAGATCGGTTATCGGGAAGGCTGCCTGCGCGAGTACGAATGGCGCGTGGAGCGCAAGTCCCAACTCGAGGAGGAGCTATGGCAACACCAACTCGAGCTCGAGCGACAGGAGCGCGAGCGCCAACAAAAAACTTGAGCAGGCCCGCATTGATCGGCTGCTGGATGAGGCAACCTCATTGCGGCGCGCGGCGGACATTCGCGCCTACGTCCAGGCTGTCGAACACGGGATGGAACGTGATGGCAGCACGGCTTCAGCCGACGAGCTTGCGCGATGGGCGCATTGGGCTCTCGCGCAAGCCGACCGCATCGATCCTGTGAAGAACAGACGATTTCTTCAAGGGTATGAAGCGGATGACTCTAGCGAAGAATGATCGTGGGGTCAGATGTGGGGCTTGCACCGGACGATCTAGATAGATTAGCAATATCAAGTTGTTACGGATAGAGTTGGCGGAAGGGGTGGGATTCGAACCCACGGTGCCCTTGCAGGCACGCCGGTTTTCAAGACCGGTGCCTTAAACCACTCGGCCACCCTTCCAACCGCTGAAAATGCTCAGATTTCCGTCGCGGTAACTAGAACAAATCGAGCCCGTTGCTACCGCTTTGCTACCCTTCATCTTCAGTGCGCTTGTTTATGGCCGCGCGGAGCACCCCGTCAACCGTGGCGGCGGCGCCTTCCTGCACGTTCGGCATCAGGTGCGAATAAATGTCCAAGGTGATAGCGATCGATGAATGCCCCAGGCGTTCCTGCACGATCTTCGGATGCACGTTCGACGCCAGCATGTGGCTCGCGTGGCTATGCCGGAGCCCGTGCGGGGTGATTTTCCACTCCTTGAGAAAATCCGACATGACGTGCGTTAGGCTCCGCGGCTGCAGCGGGGAGCCGTCGGCCTGCGTCACTACGTGCCAGCTATCATCCGCCCGGATCCCAAGCCGCAGCAATTCCTGAGCCTGCGCCAGTCGCCAGCGGCGCAACTCCTCGACCGCAAGGGAGGGCAGGGCGACTGTTCGCGCCTTGCCGCTCTTGGCTTCCTTTTCCCGGATGGCGCCTGCATCAGTCTGTTCGGTGCTGGCGACGATTGCGACCTGGCCTAGATCAAGGTCTATGGACTTCCAGCGCAGCGCGGTGATTTCCCCGCGGCGCATACCGCAGAACACACCGAGCACGAGCGGAATGAAAAGCCGCCTTTCACGTGCCGCATCGAGGATGGTTGCGGTCGTCGGCGAAATGGCGGTGGATTGACTCAGGGAGGGCGCCGCAGATCCGCAAAAGAAAAGCCGCCATAGAGTCCTAGAACGGTCGACTTTGGACAAGAGGCTGGCAGGGTCGATGAAGGGGGGCGCATTCGACTGGGAGGCTGGCCATGAAGCGTCTAATGATTGCTACTCTCGCAGCTGTCGCTCTATTCGCCGCCACGACCGCGACCGCGATGCTATGGTCTCCTTCGACCAAACTGTCCGCCGGAACCGCTGCTATGCCGTTGTACGAGCTCCACACCGCGGCCGGCGTAAATAAGCTCCCGATCGAGGACATTGAGGATATGTCGCTGGTCTATTCGACAGTGACGATGCGTGCCAAATAAAGACCGCCCGAAGGCGGTCTCTCTGCAGCGGTGACGGGTTTAACGGGTCAGGTCATTAGGCTCTAGACGCTCAACTCCGAGCACCCTGTCGATCACGTGTACAGCATCGAAGATCGCGGACTCCTTTGACTGAGCTACGCCGGTCTTTTTTCGGCCAGTAGCCATTTCCACAGACCATTTCCATCCTATTGAATCGGGTGTTTGCATGACCCGATACTGAACGCCATTATGTTTCATACGCCACTGCACAAAAGGTTGGGTTTAAAATTGTCTTAGCCGCTAGCATTCCTTCTCGATCAAAATAGTGGCCTGACATCGGCGCCTTTATGGCCGTGATAATGTAGACCAAAACCGTTTTTGTTGATCCCTCTTGAGCTTGCGCCGACCCAATGCGGCTCTTTGTGCTTAGGGTCGAACTCGCGAACGTGGTGGCGGTTCAATGCCTTCATGACGCCGATCCGCGCGAACATCGTCGGGCCGCCGTGCGTCGAGACCAGGATCGGCGCTTCCATCGCAGCCTGCCACTCCGGCGCCGCGTGCTCAGCCTTCGGAAGCTTCGTGATGTAGTTGCCGGCGTCCTTCAGCGTGACGAGCTTGCGACCGTTCGGTAGTTTGATCGGCGGTGCGAAGCGGGTCGACCAGGGCATGAGCTTGGATGCTTAGCATGTGGCCCATGGAGCCAAGCCCGCCCGCCTTCTAATCTGGGCCCGTCGGTCGCACTTTTTCCCGAGCGTACCACTTCAGGAAATCTTCGAACAGACTGCGCCGTTGCTGATCGTCTCTTGGTAAGCCGCGGGACGACAGAAACGTTTCGAATTGTGCTTGCTGTTTGAGGGCAGACGCTTGGCTGCCGTTATTGGTGTTCAGCCACGTCTCGGCCGGCTCGAACCGGGTCCAACCCGACAATTTGGCGGCGAGGTTGACCTCGCGCCACTTCACGTGCCGGGGGGGCTCGCGGAAGTCGCCGATGCGCGGGAAAAACGCATTGACGAATTTTTCCACGCGCCGGTAGCGATCGGTGTTCTTGGGCCAATTATAGGCGATGAGCACTGTTCCCACCGCGATCGTGTCGACCCCCTGGCCGGCTGGGACGATTTCCGGATAGTCCTCACTGGTGAGCCTGGTCGGGAAGTAATCCTCGCCCATCGACGCTGAATAGGGGACCGGCAAGAAATGCAGGCCCGGCGGGAGTGACTTCATCAACTTGGCCGGCTTTCCCGCCATCAGAACGGTGGCACCGATCTCGCCGCGGGCGAGCTTGACGAAGGCTTCCGCCTGGGTCATCCGCACTTCCTCGATCTTGATGTTCAGGCGCTTGAAGACGTCGCGCACCGTGTAGCTGGTGCCGCTGCCCTTTTCGTCGAGATTGACCTTGACGCCCTCCAACTGCTGCAGCGAGGTGATGTCCGATCGCGCGATCAGATGCATCTCCTCGAGGAACAGCTTGGTGATGTAGACGATCCTGTTGTCGTCGCTCCCCAGCTGCCGGTTCGAGCCGCGGAAATTGTTGAGAATGTTGGTCTGCGTGATGCCGAGATCGATGCCCTTCAAGGCGCGCACGTCGCGAATGTTCCGAGGGCCGCCAATCCCGACGACGGGAAGGATGCGCAGGTTGTCGCCGTCGCCGAGCACTGCCGCGAGGTCATAGGCGATTTGCAGCGAGGTGTCGTCCGAGTTCGGGCTTCCGGAGATGATGGCGACGGTGTTGTCGTTGATCTGGTCGCTCGAGTAGATGCCGACGCCGACGAAGTATTGACCCATCTTTTCGATATAAGCCGATTTATCCTCGACGGCATTTGTTTTTGGGTTGGTCCACCTGTAATCGACCCAACCGTTGCCGGGACCATTGGCAACATCGATCATCTCCCGAATGAGGAAATCTCCGTTTTGATCCCGGAAATCGACCAAGTCTTTCCCCACGAGCTCGGGCTTGGCTCCATGCGCCACATTCACGCCGTTCAAATTGTATATGAAGGGGTAAAGATCGCGGTCATTGAACTCCCGTACCTTGGCGGTGACCGCTCTGAACGTGGCTTCGGCTCCTTTCGTTTCAAACATCCTCTGCACGCGCTGGACCATCGCCACGGCTTCATCCCTGGTACCAAATTCGGCAGCACGGACGGGCGATGTCGACGCAATCAAGGCGATAATGGTGGACACACATACCGCAATACGAAACATAAGACTCTCCAAGTACCTGCTCTTGAAAACTGCTTCATCGTGGCCTGACGCGACAGCGCTTTCGGATGGAGGTGCGCGAACTCCGCGAATCCGCCCAACAACGCTACGGCGAGAACACCAACGGCGATGACATCCGAGACTAGCTCGTTCACCGTATTCGATAAGATGGAGCGGTTTGGCTCGAAGCGGGGCTGTCGGAGATCAAAATCCAGGAGTCGATCGTAAGCCGCCCTTTTTTCTGCATCGCTGAGGATGTCGTGGGCCCGCACAACTTGACTGAAGCGCAGTTGGGCATCCGGATCACCGGGATTGACGTCGGGATGCGTTGCCTTCGCCGCTTTGCGGAATGCCTTTTTGAGGGTTTTGGCATCGTCCTGCGGACGAGCACCGAGCAGATCGTAAAGAGTGTACATAGCGCTGTACTCTCGAATGCTCTTGAAACGCTACTACTAATCAATCGGCCAGCGATAACGCTCCATGCCCACAGGACTATGCAACAATACCGGCGCGGGTGGCGCGGTGGTGTGTCAAAATGATGACTGAATAGGGTACCACTCTAAATAGTATAATCTTATGACGACATCCATGAGAATATTCGTGCCCTCGCGAATTGGTCGGCTCGTCGCGGTTTGGAGATTGATCGAAAATATGAGCTCAGGTTCGGTCCCGGCACATGAAAAGCCCCAACACTGTTAATCGGCGTGGGGTTCCGACGCCGATCGGCAGACTAAGCTATTGATCTACTTAACGGTGGAGGGACTCTTGGACGCTTATTTACACTCGTGCACCGCAGCGATTAGAGACCTTATTCAATCACTTCGTCGGCGCTCGCGAGCAGCGTCGATGGGACGGCGTCAGTCCGGTGGACTTCGTCGATTCCTATGGCTACCCGGGACCCCCCAACGTCTGGTACCGTCAAGGGCTTGCCAGGGTTCTTCCAATGAAAGTCGGCGCTACTGAAGACCTTGATCGCCGGGGAGCGGCCCGCCGCGCAACATTGCCACTGGGTTGGCGATTCCGGAACAGAAATATATTGAGAGAGGAAACGCCATGAAACGTCGCGAATTTCTGAAGACCGCGGGCACTGGGCTTGCCGCGTCTACCACTATCGCGGCGCCGGCCGTCGCGCAGTCGATGCCCGAGCTGAAGTGGCGCTGCACCACGAGCTGGCCGAAGTCGCTCGACGTTCCCTATAGCGCGTCGGAGACGATTTCGAAATACGTCGCGGAAGCCACCGACAATAAATTCCAGATCCAGACTTTCGCCGCTGGCGAGATCGTTCCAGCCTTGCAGGTGGTCGACGCGGTGGGCAATGGCACGGTCGAGATGTGTCACACCGCCGCCTATTACTTCATCGGCAAGGATCCGACCTTCGCGCTCTATTGCTCCGTTCCGTTCGGTCTGAACTCGCGCCAGCAGAATGCCTGGTTTCAGGATCATGGCGGTCAGGACATGCTCAACGAGTTTGGCAAGAAGTACAAGACTTACGCTATCGCCGGCGGCAATACCGGCACCCAGATGGGCGGCTGGTTCCGCAAGGAAATCAACACTGTCGACGACCTCAATGGCCTCAAATTTCGGATCGGCGGATGGGCCGGCAAGACCCTTGCCAAGCTCGGCACCGTTCCGCAGCAGATCGCGGGCGGCGATATCTACCCGGCCCTGGAAAAGGGCACCATCGACGCGACCGAATGGGTCGGTCCCTATGACGACGAGAAGCTCGGCTTCTTCAAGATTGCCAAATACTATTACTATCCCGGCTGGTGGGAGGGCGGCACGGCGTTGCACTTCTTCATCAACTCAGACAAGTGGGATGCCTTGCCGAAGGCTTATAAATCGCTGCTCACGATAGCCTGCGGCTATGCCAACATGGATGTTCAGGCGCGATATGACGCGCGCAATCCGCAGGCGATAAAGCGCCTGGTGGCGGCCGGGACCCAGCTGCGCCCATTCAGCCAGGCGATCATGGAAGCCTGCCTGAAGGCGTCGAACGAGGTCAACGCCGAGACCTCCGCGGTCAACCCGGACTTCAAGAAGATCTTGGACTCGCAAACGGAGTTCCGCAACGATGGGAATCTCTGGTGGCAGGTTGCGGAATACTCCTACGAAACCTTCATGATCCGCACCCGCTCGAAAGGCTGAACGGACTCATTCAGATCACTTAGCGTCCGCGTCCGCTCGGTGTAAATAAGGTAAGCTGGAGAGAGTCAGTCGCGTGCGCAGCGCTGATCACGAAGCTAGAGTTATTCCTGTCAGCAGGGTCCTAAGCATCACCAGTCCTCCAAACCGCCACCAATGGAATCCAAACACTACCCGCCGAAGCGAAGCGGCAAATCCTC
>JBATYU010000401.1:0-3514 GCA_049674245.1 Bradyrhizobium sp.
CTTTTGCGATCAGAATACACGCAAGCCTGGAATCCAAAGACCAGCACCGGGACCGCAGATGCCGATCAATGCCGAATATCGCGGGCCCGGCGACCTCCCCGAGGTGATCCCGGTGTTTCCGCTGCCCGGCGCGCTGCTGCTGCCGCGCGGCCAGATGCCGCTCAACATTTTCGAACCGCGCTATCTGGCGATGGTGGACGATGCGCTGCGCGATGGCCATCGGTTGATCGGAATGATCCAGCCGGACGCATCGCATTCGCAAGACGAGGCGAGGCCGGCGCTGTTTCGCGTCGGCTGCGTCGGACGCATCACCCAGCTCGCCGAATCCGGCGACGGCCGCTACATCCTTGAACTGACGGGTGTTGCGCGTTTCAAGGTGATCGAGGAAATGACCGTGCTGACGCCCTATCGGCAGTGCAAGGTGGATTTCTTCGCCTATCTCGACGATTTCATCGCGCGCAAGGGCGAGGAAGCGGTCGACCGCGAGGCGCTCTTGGAAGTGCTGACGGATTTCCTGAAAGCCAACAATCTGAAAGTCGACTGGGAAGGCGTCGAGAGCGCGCCCAACGAGGCACTGGTCAACGCATTGGCGATGATGTCGCCTTATGGGCCGGCGGAAAAGCAGGCGATGCTGGAGGCGCCCGATCTCAAGACTCGCGCCGAAATCCTGATCGCCGTCACCGAGATGGACCTCGCCAAGAAGCGCACCAGCGGCGATCCGCCGCTGCAGTAGCCACGCTTCAACCAACCGCGACGGCGCGGTCGGTTCGTTGCGATCCGGTCAACCGCATCAGCAGGAACGTCACGACGAGCACGCCGACGTAGACCAGAAGCTGCATTTCGGTCGGCTGGTCGGTGTAACCGATCAAGGTGTGAAGTGCCCGGCCGGGAATGCTCGTCTCCGAGAGCAGCCACCCGCTGTCCCAAATCACGGTATCGAGCGAGTTGAGCCAGTTGGCGCGTTCGAGGAATGACACGGCCTGCGCCGCCATGCCGGCCGCGAGTAGTGTGATCAGGACGGTCGTGGTGGCAAACAACGCACGCTGCGGGATGCGCATCAGGCCAAAATAGGTCAAGAGGCAAACCGCGGCTCCCAACGCCAGACCGATGAACCCGCCGATCGCGAGATTGGCCGCCGACCCTCCGTCAGAAGCAACCACGCCATACAGGAACAGCGCGACCTCGCTGCCTTCGCGCAGCACCGCAACGCCGACCACCACGGCCAGCGCCAGCAGCGATTTGGTGCCGTCCGCGACCGCCTGGCCGACCGCACGCATTTCCCCGGCCATTTCCCGGCCGTGATGCGCCATCCAGACGTTGTGCCAGGTCAGCATCATCACGGCGATGCCCAGAATTGCCGCGTTGAACAGCTCCTGCCCCATGCCCGCGAACAGCTGCGACAGCGCGCCGGCAAACGCCGCGACGACACAAGCCGCAAGCACACCCGCCAGCACCCCGCCGCCGATCCAGCGATTGCGATGCGGGACCGAGCCGGTGACAGCGAGAACGATGCCGATGATCAGCCCGGCCTCGAACACCTCGCGAAAGACGATGATGAGCGCGGCCAGCACCAGTGCCTCCGTTTCCGAAGTTCGTGAACCATCGCGGCACCCCCCTTGCATGAACTTCGGAAACAAAGGGACACTGCCAACTATATATCTGTAGTGCCGCTTTCGATTTGAAGTTCCCGAAACTAACGCGCGGCGCCCGGTGCAGGAACTTCAAATCGGCGGCACGACCGCCCGCCTATTGCACGGTCAAGGCGCCGCGCGCCTTGTCATTGAAGTCGTCGTAGAATTCGTAGCGTCCGGGCTTCAATGCGCGCACGTTGATCACACCCTCGCTCTTGGCAGCGACCACCTTTTCGACCCGCAGCGAAGTGCTCTCGAACTCCATGGCTTTGGCGTCGAGGTTCTTGATGCGGAAAGTCACGGGTTTGTCGGCCGGCGCGCTGACCTGATTAGGCTGGAACTGGCCGTTGGAATAGGTCAGCCGTAATTCGGTCGCCTGCTGTGCCTGGGACGGCGATACCCCCAGTGTCGCTGTTGCGCAAAGCGCGGCTAAAGCCAGTTTTCTCGTCATGTCGATCACCTTGGACACCTGTTGGCCTTCTTCAAGCTTGAGCAAGATCAAAATTCCCAGGCGAGCTTTAGTTTGGCGCGATGGCGCTGAAACTCCGCCAGGTTGAGCGAGACCGGATTGCCGATCTCGCGACCCCAGACCTGGGCGTTCCAGGCCGCAGTCATGAACATTTTCGGCGTGAAGCGAAGATAGAGCGTCGGTCCCAGCATGACCGCATCGCCTGTGAACGACGTCAGATTTGCGGCGTCGTAATGCCTGAGATACCAAACCTCGCCGCCAAGCACGACATTGGATGCGAGCCGGAGCGACAGCGCCGCCGAGCCGCCAAACGTGGCTTCGCGCTGGGTCTCGCCGGTCAGCATCTGCGTGACCTCGGGCTCGTACAACAGGTTGAACCCCGCATACAGCCGATTTCGCATCAATTCGAGATCGGCGTTGACGGTGGTCTCGAATTCGAAATTGCGCACCCGCTCGCCGCTGGTCTCGTCAATTCGCCGCACCGTCGGCTCGACCGCGAGCGTGACCGCGAGCGGATTGTTCGAAGTGCGCTCGAGCGCGAGATAACGGAATTCCGCGAAACCGCCGGCCAGCGCGACCTGGTTGCGGTCATCGAGGTCGGTCACGCCGCCGATATTGTGGGTCGAGCCGAGCGCGCCGAATTCGATCTGGATGAACTGGGATGGGGTGAATTCGAACTCGTATTTTGTCTCGGTCGCGGCGTAGTTGCCGTCGCGCTTGCCGAACCGGCCGATGCTGTCGACGGTGAATTCCTTTTCACCCTCGAGGCCGATGCCGGAGCCAGTGGTAAATCCAAAAATGTACTTGGTTTCGATATCGCGCCAGGAGCTTGCGTCCTCGGCGCGCGCAGCGCTGCCGTAACTGGAAATACCGGCAATCACGCAGAGTGCGATCGAGTGAACCCGAGATAGAATTCGCGCCCGCATTTGTTCCTGCATCCGCCATTTTCGAACTCTTGAGATCAGCTAGCGGCTTGCTGCCCGGCAGGCAAAAAGACTCCCTCTAAACTGGAGACGTTCTAAGCAATTTGCGATCGGTCAAACGCGCTTCGTCGCGCGAGCGCCCTAATATGCCGCCAGCGCCAACGCGACCACCGCGCTGAGCATCATCCAGCCGAAATGCCGGCCGCGGCTGGCCCAGGCATTGGCGAAGGCGGCGAACGCGTAAACGCAGGCGAGCGTCACGATGATCCAGTGCCGCGCCGGCTCCGACGCCATCCAGGGAGCCGCGATCAGGAGCACGCCGCCGCCGATCCAGGCGACGGTGCCGGCCTGCCAGACCAGGCGGATCAGGGTGCGCAGCCGCGCCGGCTCGATGGTGGCGCGGGCGAATACTTTGGTTTCACCGAGCACGCCGTGGATGATCGCGACCGCGATCGCGGCGAGCCCGGAACATTGCAGCAAAAGGTCGCGCA
>JBATYU010000402.1:0-4009 GCA_049674245.1 Bradyrhizobium sp.
GTCTCCGGTGAGCCGGCCGCGGCGGCGACCTGCGCCAGGCCCGCGGAATGGTTTGAATTGCCGGCCGCAAGGCGTATAGCGGGCCGATGTCAGACCAAGCCGAAGCGCTCGAAGCCGTCGCGGACTGTCGGCATTGCGGCAAGCCGCCGCCGCTGTGCATTTGCGACAGCATCGCTCGCCTGGAAAGCCGGACATCGCTGTTGATCCTGCAGCATCCGCAGGAGCAGGACACGGCGCTGGGGACCGCGCGGCTGACCGCGCTGCATTTCAACAATGCGGTATTGAAGATCGGATTGTCGTGGCCGAGCCTGTCGAAGGCGCTGGGGCGACCGGTCGCCGATCCGTCGCGCTGGGCGGTGCTTTATCTGGGATCGGCGAAAGTCAGCGACCTCGATACCGACAGCGAGATCGTCGCCATCAACCGCAAGGGCGAACGCGAAGATAGCCAGCGCGCCATCCTGAACCGCATCGAAGGCATTGTGCTGCTCGACGGCACCTGGAGCCAGGCCAAGGCGCTGTGGTGGCGCAATCCGTGGATGCTGAAATGCCAGCGCGTCATCCTCGGTCCGCGGCGGCCATCGCGTTATGGACAGCTCCGGCGCGAGCCGCGCCGCGACGGTCTGTCGACCATCGAAGCCGCGGCCATGCTGCTTGCGGCCCTGGAGAAGCGGCCGGACATAGCAGCCGCCTTGGACGAAAGCTTCGAACGCATGCTGGCGCGCTATCGCGAGGTGCAGGGCACGATGCCGGAGCTGGCGCCGAGGCCAAGGCCGAAGACAAGACCAAAGACAAGGCCGAAGAAACGGCATTACCGGCGTAAAATTTAGTCGAGAATCCTGCAGACCGGTCAGGCGTCCGTTTCCAATTGGTCCGAACTAGCTTTTGGCACACCGCTCGTCGATCGCTTCGGCAGCTCCGACCGTCTATGCCGAGCGCGGGTTGGCGCCGAAATGACTTCTGTAAGCGCCAGGCCCGACGTTCAGCACCTTTCTGAATGCCCGCTGGAGCGTATCAGCCGAACCAAAACCGGACCTTGCGGCTATGGCTTCGATCGATAAGTTCGAGCGCTCTAACAGTGTCTTGGCCCGGTCGAGGCGCAGCTCCATCACGAATTTCGAAGGGGTGCGGCCAACTTCGCGAACAAAGTACCGCGCCAAGGTTCGCTCGCTCATCGCTGCGCGGGCAGCGAGCGCCGGTACGCTCAGATCGTCGTCCGGGTGATCCGTTGCCCAGGCAACGACTTCGGAGAGGCGGTTTGGCAGGCGCGCCTGCGCCGCCAGTGTTTCGCTGAATTGGGTCTGGCCGCCCGGCCTGCGAAGAAACAGAACCATCTCCTTGGCGATGGCCGCGGCTATCTTCGTTCCATGGTCAGCCTCGACCATCGCCAATGTGAGATCGATCCCGGCGCTCACGCCGGCCGACGTCCAGACCGGGCCGTCGGTGACGAAGATCGCGTCCGCCTCCACGCATGTATTGGGAAAATAAATGCCGAGGCGATCGCAGGAAGCCCAGTGGGTTGTCGCTCGACGGCCATCGAGGAGCCCGGCCGCCCCGAGGATGAACGCGCCCACGCACACACTGCCGACGCGGCGCGCGGAAGGAGCCGCCTCCGCCAGCCAAGATGCAACGCCGTGTGCAAACACCGCCTCGCGAAGTGCAGTCTGGCTGCCACCCGCGACCAGGATGGTGTCCACGGGTCCGCGGATCGAAGCGATCGGCACCGTGTCACCGAAGGTGAGACCGCATTGCGATCGAACGCTTCCGCCGCGGGCGGAGGCGAACACGATCTCATAGGCGTCCGGATTCCGGTAGTTTACGCGCGCGAACACACTCGCTGGACCGGTTACGTCCAACGCCTCAACGCCATCGAAGGCGACCAGCACGATCCGTCGGGGACGAGCGTTCATGGCAGAAACTGCGGCTTAGTTGTCCTTTCCGCCACTAGTATCACCCGTGTATCCACGGGGACAAGCATTGAGGTGGACTTCGTGCCGCGCCGGCTTGGCTGAAATGCCATTCCGGCCGACCGGATGGTGCCGCTGTGACGGGCTTATTTCAGGGAGAACAAGAGCATGAAGCAACGGAACGTGAGGCGGTTTACGTCAGTCCTGATGATCGCCGGCCCAGTTATCGCGATCGTCGCAGGTCGGTTTCACGGCGGCGCCGATCCACAAGATCTCTTGGGCGTGCTCCCGCAATATGCCGCAAACCCTTATTGGAAGGCCGTGCATCTCGGCCAGTTTCTGGGGTTCCTCTTGATAGTCGGCGCGCTGCTGTTTGTTTTGAACGATCTGAGGCGAGCCTCTCCTCTCGCCACGTTGGGCGGCGTAGCCGCGGTCGTTGCCGCAAGCAGCTACGCCGCCAACCAGGCGGTGGATGGGATTGCCATTCAATTCGTCGCGCGCGCCTTTGTCGAAGCGCCTGCACAAGAGCGGGCGGTGGCGCTTAGCATTGCCGAGGCCGTACGCCATATCGAGCAGGGCCTGAGCGGAATGGTGGCCATTAATTTGGGAATCGCACTCGCGCTTCTGGGCGGCGCCGTCATCTTAAGCCGCGCTCTGCCAAGCTGGCTCGGCTGGACCGCCGCGCTTGCGGGCGCCGCCCAGTTGGTCATCGGCATTTCCCTTTACTTTCTTGGATTTTCGCAACACGTCCTTGCCTTCTGGGCCGGCGTATCGCTGCTCATCTGGATGCTCGCTGCCGCTGTCGTGCTGTGGCGGCGAAGCGATGACGACGTGGCCTCTGGGGCGTGACACGGGGACCGCATCCAGGATGCTTCCCGGCTCGCGGGGGCGCTTTTGGGCGATTGGTTGCCTATCTCTGGTCGGCCGTATAAGAGTGCGCCCCGGTGGGGCCACGTGGCGGAGTGGTTACGCAGCGGTCTGCAAAACCGTTTACACCAGTTCAATTCTGGTCGTGGCCTCCAATCATCCCATTGATTTTACAAAGTTATTTCATTCACCATCCGTTCCGTCATCCTGAATTGCTACCGCATTGCCACCATTTGTCTTTTGCTTTCGCTTTTGCATGGCCAATTTCAGCGCGGTATCCACCATTTCGGCGGCATCCTCCTGCATTCCGGGAATGACGTGGCTGTAGAGGTCCAGGGTTATCCCCACTTTGCTAGCACACGCTTAACCGGTGCCCAGCCGATCCGGCGACGCCGCGAATGGCAGCATAGGATAGGCGATCTTTACGGCGTCGCTTTCCCAAAATGCTTATTGCATCGCGTGCGATTTTTTCCACCTCAGAAAATCCCTGAACAGCTCCTGCTGCTCGCGAGTACTGAGCGGCTTAGGCTGGGCTGAGAACTCAACTTCCGCTTTCGACCCTTGCTGCGCGGGCGACGCACCCATCGGCGCCCGCGCGCCAAGATACCAACACTTCTGGTTCGTTTCGCGATTCGTTCGATAATACCAACGTTCGCCTTCCGCCGGCGTTCGATTTGGCGCGGCAAGACAATCGGAGGCACCTGCGGCGTCGTTGAGAAAAATCATCAGCGCCACCGCGCCTGCAAGAGTGAACAGCAGGAAACGACCACATGTTGTCATCGCAAACTCCCAAAAAGCAAGTTTCGAGACGCTGAAGCGGTCGGTCGGATCAAATACGGGAAGAATGTGCAAAACCGATTAAGGCTTGCAAACCGATGGTGCGAATATGCGGCTGCAATGGTCAGCAATTCTGGCGCGCAAAGGACATTTTATGGCAACGCGAATCTTGAATTGTCTCGGCGGAGTTGGCGACGAGATCGAGTCGGAACTCCCGGATCAATCGGGTCAGGTTTGCGTTGCGTACCGCGAACGGTGTGGAGGCGATATCATCGACGCCCTGAGCGCTTTACCGATCCTTGCTCCGGATTTGTTTGGCGAGTTTGCCGGCCGCAAAACAGAATTCAAAACTATTGCGAGCAAGATGATCCAACATCCTGCCGTCACGATCGAGAGGATCAGGCCGCGTCGCCGCGTCATTGAGCTTTCCGTCCAAACACGATTGAGCGGGGCCGCCGTCC
>JBATYU010000403.1:0-18925 GCA_049674245.1 Bradyrhizobium sp.
CTTGCGCATGCGCTGGTGGAGAATTATGGCGTCAAGCCCGGCAACCGGGTCCTGATACGCTCGGGCAACAACCCGGCCCTGGTCGCGGCATGGCTCGCGGCCACCAAGGCAGGCGCCGTCGTCGTCATCACCATGCCGATGCTTCGTGCCGGTGAGTTGACTAAGATCGTCGACAAGGCGGAGATCGCGCTAGCATTGACCGACAGCCGCATCGCCGACGAACTGGTCGCGTGCGCGAAGACCAGCCGGTTTCTCAAGCAGGTCGTGAATTTCGACGGAACCTCAAACCATGATGCCGAGCTTGACCGGGTGGCGCTGAGCAAGCCGGTCCGGTTCGATGCGGTCAAAACCGGCCGGGACGATGTCGCGCTTCTGGGATTTACTTCGGGCACCACGGGCGAACCGAAGGCGACCATGCATTTCCATCGCGATCTCATGATCATCGCCGACGGCTACGCCAAGGAAGTGCTCAACGTCACGCCGGACGATGTCTTTGTCGGCTCGCCGCCGCTTGCCTTCACGTTCGGGCTCGGCGGTCTCGCGATTTTTCCGTTGCGGTTCGGTGCTACCGCGACGCTACTGGAAAATGCGGCGCCAACCGAGATGGTCAAGATCATCGAGACCTACAAGGCGACGATTTGCTTGACCTCGCCGACCGCGTACAGGGCGATGATGGCCGCGATGGACAATGGCGCCGATCTATCGTCGCTGCGCCTTGCGGTATCGGCAGGCGAAACCTTGCCGGCGCCGGTTTTTGAAAGCTGGACCCGCAAGACCGGCAAGCCGATTCTCGACGGGATCGGCAGCACGGAATTGCTGCATATTTTTGTCACCAACCGGGTAGGCGACGCCGTCGGTGGAACGACGGGGCATCCGGTTTCCGGTTACGAGGCCAAGATCTTCGACGACAACATGAACGAGTTGCCGCCGGGCGCTGTCGGCAAACTTGCGGTTCGCGGGCCGACCGGCTGCCGGTATCTGGCGGACCAGCGGCAGTCGAACTATGTGCGCAATGGCTGGAATCTGACCGGCGATACGTTCGTCCGGGACGAGACCGGCCGCTTGTCTTTCGTGGCCCGATCGGACGACATGATTATCTCCTCCGGCTACAACATCGCCGGCCCCGAGATCGAGGCCGCATTGCTGAAGCATCCGGCGGTCGCCGAATGCGGCGTGGTCGGTGCGCCCGATGAGGCGCGTGGCATGATCGTCAAGGCCTATGTGGTGCTGGCTTCGGGCGCCGTCGCCGATGATGCGATGGCGACCGCCTTGCAGGATCATGTCAAGCGCGAGATCGCGCCCTACAAATATCCGCGCGCGATCGAATTCGTCGCGCAATTGCCCAAGACTGAAACCGGCAAGTTGAAGCGTTTTGCCCTGCGGCAGATGGCCCAAGGCCAAGCGGCGTCGCCGGGCGTCGCCGCGGAATGAATTAAAGTGATGGAGAATTTTTCGTGAGCACCACTAAAGCGCCCACCCTCGCTATGCTGCCGGTTGCAGAAAGCGAAACCTCGACGGCTGCGCAGATTTTGCAGCCGAGCGGCTGGCCGGCGCCGAAGGGCTATGCCAACGGCATGGCGGCCGACGGCCGCATCGTGGTGACGGGCGGGGTGATCGGCTGGGACAGCAAGAACCATTTGCCGATTGGATTTGTCGCGCAGGTTCGCCAGACGCTGAGCAACATCGCAGCCATTCTCGCCGAAGGCGGTGCGCGGCCTGAACACCTCGTGCGCCTCACCTGGTATGTCGTCGATATGGAAGAGTATCTTTCGAACCTGAAAGAGCTCGGCCAGATCTATCGCGAAATCTTTGGCGCGCATTATCCGGCGATGGCGCTGGTGCAGGTGGTGAGGCTCGTCGAAAAGGCGGCGCGCGTCGAGATCGAGGCCACCGCGGTAGTGCCGCGCTGAAGGGCGCGCGTCGTCCATGGCGTGTGATCTCGATCGGCCCGCAGCGTGCGTATCGCAGAAACGCTTCGAACTCGCGTCGAAGCTTCAAAATCGTCGTCATGGCCGTGGCGACCATCCGGTAGTGTCATCGGTTGCATAGCAAGCCTAATGCCGCTGATGTAGCGCGGCCGCGCAAATTGACGGAAAACCGGACCCTAACTGCCGCCAACTACTTTAATTTCATTCGCGAAAGACGCTGTTTGAAACATCGGAAAGCCGTTGCGAAATCGCTCGCAACGAAACCTGTGAATCGCCTTCGCTGCAGCAATAACTTCGCCCGGTGAAAAGAAATCGACGGCGTCCATTGACTCGCAGGATGTTTAGTGAAAATCTATCACTTAACAATAATACTAAACATATCCCCGCGGCTTGGGCGATGGCGGGGTTTCAGTCTGCGTGCATGACCGCCGAACGGCGAAGTGCGACTAGCAGGACGAGCAGGCAATCGCCTGCGACAACAGGGAGGTTGTGATGATCCAAATGATGCGTGCATTGGGGGTGACTGCGGTTGTTGTCGCCTCGTCTCTCGGCGGTCAGGCGGTTGCTCAGACCAAACAATTGACGTTGTGCTGGGCGGCCTGGGATCCGGCCAACGCCTTGGTGGAGCTTTCGAAAGACTTCACCACCAAAACTGGAATTCAAATGAAATACGAGTTCGTACCGTGGACGAGCTACGCCGACCGGTTCCTCAACGAGCTCAATTCGAAGGGAAAGCTCTGCGACGTCATTATCGGTGACAGCCAATGGATCGGCGGCGCCGCCGAGAATGGCCACTACGTCAAACTCAACGATTTCTTCACGAAGGAAGGAATCTCGATGGACGATTTCATGCCGGCGACCGTTGTCGGCTATTCCGAATGGCCCAAGAACACCCCGAACTATTGGGCGCTGCCGGCGATGGGCGATGCGATCGGCTGGACCTACCGCAAGGACTGGTTCGCCCGGCCGGAAATCCAGGCCGAGTTCAAGAAGAAGTACGGGCGCGATCTCGCCCCGCCCGAAACCTATGAACAGCTCAAGCAGATCGCCGAGTTCTTCCAGGGCAGGGAGATCGACGGCAAGAAGGTCTACGGCGCCTATATCTATACCGAGCGCGGCTCCGAAGGCATCACCATGGGCGTAACCAACGTGCTCTATGATTGGGGTTTCCAATACGACAATCCGAAGAAGCCTTATCAGATGCAAGGTTTCGTCAACTCGCCCGAGGCGGTCAAGGGGTTGGAGTTCTATAAGTCGCTCTACAAGTGCTGCACCGCGCCGGGGATGAGCAACGCCTACATGTCGGAGGGCCTCGACGCCTTCAAGTCCGGACAGGTCGCAATGCAGATGAATTTCTTTGCGTTCTTCCCGGGCCTCTACAAGGATCCCAATGTCGGCGGCGACAAGATCGGCTTCTTCGTCAATCCGAAGCAGAAGTATCACTTTACTCAGCTTGGCGGGCAGGGGATCTCGGTCGTCTCCTACTCCGAGCACAGGGACGACGCGCTCGCCTACATCAAATGGTTCGCGCAGCCCGAAGTCCAGAAGAAGTGGTGGGCGCTCGGCGGCTACTCCTGCCACAAGGCGGTGCTCAACGATCCGGGTTTCCCGAAGAGTGCGCCCTTTGCCGCCGACTTCCTGAAGTCGATGGATATCGTCAAGGACTTCTGGGCGGAGCCCTCCTATGCCGAGCTCCTGCTCGACATGCAGAAGCGCGTGCATGACTACGTCGTGGCCGACAAGGGCACGGCGCAGGAAGCGCTCGATCTTTTGGTCAAGGATTGGCAAAAAGTGTTCAAGGAAGACGGCAAGATCTAGATTGATCGGAACCTGGTCTCCCGATCTCTTGGGAATCGGGAGGCCGCCTCCTTGAGCGTGTACCGATCTGTGAACGACAGGGCCAACATGAGCACTCTCGCCGAGCAGGCCGTTGCCCGGACGCCGCGCCGACTAGCGTTGCGATTCCGTGGCTTGTCCGACAGAGCCATTGCCTGGCTGTTCATTACACCGTCGGTGCTACTGCTGCTCGCGATCAATATTTTCCCGCTACTGTGGACGATCCAGCTCTCGTTCACCAACTATCGAGCCAACCGTCCGAATGCACCTATCAGGTACATCGGTCTCGACAACTACCGCGATATATTGACCGACACCGAGGTGTGGCACGCCATGCAGGCGACTGCCCATTTCGTGCTGTGGTCGATCGGACTCGAATTAGTGCTCGGCTTTGGCCTCGCGCTCCTGATCAATCGTCGTTTCCGTGGTCACAGTGTCTGGACCACCATCATTCTGCTCCCGATGATGCTGTCACCGGCGGTGGTCGGCAACTTCTGGACCTTTCTGCTCCAACCGCAGATCGGGCTGTTCAACAGCGCGATCGCGCTTCTGACCGGCGTGGACCCGAGTTCGTTTCAGATGATCGGCGACGTGGCGTTGGCACCCTGGTCCATCATCATGGTCGATACCTGGATGTGGACGCCCTATGTGATGCTGATCTGTCTCGCCGGTTTGCGCTCGATACCCGATTACATCTATGAGGCCGCGGAGGTTGATCGAGCGTCCCCCTGGCGGCAGTTCTGGTCGATCACACTGCCGATGGTGATGCCGTTTTTGATGCTCGCTGTCCTTTTTCGGGCGATCGAAAACTTCAAGATGTTTGACATGGTGAACCTGCTGACCTCGGGCGGTCCCGGATCGACCACGGAGGTTGCGTCGATCACGTTGAAGCGCGAGGCATTCGAGAAATGGCGCACGGGCTATTCGTCCGCCTTGGCCATCATTCTCTTCGTGACCGTCTTTGGCGCCGCTAACATCTACGTCAAAGCCCTCAACCGGGTGAAGCAACGATGACAATGCCCGTCACCGCGCATTCAGTGGCCGAGCCGTCGCCGCGGTCGAAGATGATTGCCTCGGTCGTCGTGGTGACCTATGCGGTGATAACCATTCTACCGCTATTGTGGATATTCCTCACGGGATTCAAGACTCCGCCCGATTCGATCGCGTATCCACCAAAAATTCTGTTCGCGCCTTCCGTCGAAGGCTACGTCAATCTGTTTACAACGCGCTCGCGGCAGACGCCCGAATTTCTGGCGAGCCTGCCTCCGCCGCAGACCTGGTACGAGCGCCTGGTACGCTCCCGCAACATGGTGATCGGCGGGCCATCGAAGGTCGTGCCGCGCTTTGTCAATTCGATGGTGATCGGCTTCGGCTCGACCTTTCTGGCCGTCTGCTTCGGGACCATCGCGGCCTATGCGTTCTCGCGATTCCGTGTGCCGCTGGCCGACGATCTCTTGTTCTTCATTCTGTCGACGCGGATGATGCCGCCGATCGCGGTTGCGATCCCGATCTATTTGATGTTCCGCAATCTCGGGCTCACCGATACCAAGCTCGGAATGATCCTGCTGTACACCGCGGTGAACGTTTCGCTGGCGGTGTGGCTGTTGAAGGGATTCATGGATGAAATCCCGCGCGAATACGAAGAGGCGGCGATGGTCGACGGCTACACGCGCCTGCAGGCCTTCTTCAAGGTGGTTCTTCCGCAAGCGACGACCGGCATCGCGGCGACCGCGATCTTTTGTTTGATCTTCGCCTGGAACGAATATGCCTTCGCGGTTCTGCTCACCAGCGGCGACGCCCAGACGATGCCGCCCTTCATCCCCTTCATCATAGGCGAGGGTGGCCAGGACTGGCCCGCGGTCGCAGCCGCGACGACGTTGTTCTTCATCCCGATCCTGTGCTTCACCATCCTGCTGCGCCGGCATTTGCTGCGCGGCATCACCTTTGGAGCGGTTCGCAAATGACGGACAGAATCGCGCAATCCGGATCGAGATGGCCGCGCCGGCTCCGTCGCGGCCCGTGCGAGGCTGCGGCGATGGCGCTGATCGGGCTTGGCGTCGTAATGCTGATGCAGCCCGTGTCGTTGAGTCTGTATAGCTACTCCTTCATCACGATCCTGGCCGGCACGCTCGGCTTCGTGATCGTCAGCCATTTTCCGGATTGAGCGGCCATGGCAGAGATCAAGGTCGAGCACGTCGCCAAGACATTCGGTAGTTTCGCCGCCGTGAAGGACGTGAACTTCACGGTCGATCACGGCTCGTTCTTCGTCATCCTTGGTCCCTCGGGCTGCGGCAAGACAACGACCTTGCGCATGATGGCGGGCCTCGAACTGCCGACGTCGGGCCGCATCCTGCTCGATGGTGAAGATGTCACCGCGCTGCCGGCTTCGGCGCGCGACATTGCCTTTGTGTTCCAGCTGTTTGCGCTCTACCCGCACATGAATGTGCGTCAGAATATCGGCTTTCCGCTGCGGTGCCAGAATTACCCGCGCGCCGAGATCAAAAAGAGCGTCGAGGAAACGGCGAGACTACTGAGGATCGATCATCTCCTGCATCGCTGGGTCGGCGGGCTCTCCGGCGGCGACCGGCAACGTGTCGCGCTCGGGCGTGCCATCGTGCGCCGACCTAAGGCGTTTCTGATGGATGAGCCGTTGGGCGCGCTCGATTCCGAGTTTCGCAGGTTGATGTGCGGCGAGCTGCGCGAGTTGCACGACCGCATCGACGCCACCACGATCTACATCACCCACGACCAGCTCGAGGCGATGGCGATGGCGGATCGTATCGCCATCATGAATCAGGGCCGGGTCGAGCAGATCGGCACGCCTCAGGAGATCTACGATCGTCCTAACACGATGTTCGTGGCCGACTTCATCGGCGCGCCACCCATGAGCTTTCTCGATGTCCAGGCCTCACCGCACCGCGGCGATCACAATATCAAGATTGACGGCGTCGCCGTCGAAATGCCGGAAGTGTTCGAGGATCGTGCCGAGGGCAAGTTTGTGCTTGGCGTTCGGCCCGAGAATGTATCGTTCGCCGATGCCTCACCGCTGCGAGGCCGCGTGATCGGCGCCGAATATCTCGGTACCACGCAGATCGTCACCGTGACAACGGCCAACGGTCAAATAAAGGCGCGGTTGCCGTCAGCCACCCCGGTCCAGGTTGGCGAAACCGTGGGGCTCGCGTTGCGGCCGGACAGGCTCTCTCTGTTCGACGCCATGAGCGGACAGGCGTTGTCCTCGGCGCTTTACGCAGGGGGACGCCATGGCTGAGGTCGCCCTTGTCGAAGTCAGCAAGAGTTTTGGTGCGGTCGAGGCGGTCCGCGACCTCTCGCTCTCCGTCGCGAACGGCGAATTCGTCGTGCTGCTCGGCCCGACCGGCGCCGGAAAGACAACGACGTTGCGGCTGATCGCAGGCCTTGAGCGGCCCGATCGCGGCAATGTGGTGATCCAAGGACGCGATGTAACGGCGGAAGTGCCGGCCGAGCGCGACGTCGCATTCGTATTTCAGCAATATTCGCTTTATCCGCATCTGACGGTCTACGACAATTTGGCGTTTCCGCTGCGGTCTCCGGCGCGGCGGATGGATGAAAAAACAATTCGCCGCCGCGTTCAGCAGGTATCGGAACTGCTGCATATCGAGCAGAAGCTTGCTAATCGAGCCACCGCCCTTTCCGGCGGTGAAATGCAGCGGGTCGCCATCGGCCGGGCGCTGGTCCGCGAGCCCGCCGTCTATTTGATGGACGAGCCACTCTCCTCGCTGGACGCCAAGCTGCGTGCCGAATTGCGCCTTGAACTGAAACGCATCCAGCGCGAGTTGGGAACGACGATCCTCTACGTGACGCACGACCAGATCGAGGCCATGACGATGGCGGACCGGATCGGCGTCATGAGCGAGGGAGCGCTGATTCAACTCGGAACTCCACGCGAGATTTATGAGCGGCCCAACAGCGCCTATGTCGCAAGCCGGCTCGGCACGCCGGCCATCAATCTCATTCCGGCGGAACTTCTGGGCAGCGATGCTGTGCCGCCGAACGTGCGAACCGTGGGCCTGCGGACCGAGCATATCAGGATATCCTCGGCCGATCGTCCGGGACCGCTCGCACAGGTCCACTGGGTGGAGCATCTCGGCGACCAGAACCACGTTCATCTCAAGCTCGCCGCCCATTCGCTGGTGACCCTGGCGAACCCTGTCCAAGAGCTCAAGGCAGGGGATCAGGTCTCGCTTGAGTTTACCGAACCGCTCTATTTCGACCAGGCCGGCAACCGGGTCGGTGCCGATGGAGCAGGGGGCCGTGCATGATGATCGACCGAGAGACTCGCAAACTGTTGTTCGAAACCGTGGCGCATCGGGTCATCGACAGCGCCGATGAGCTTACCGATCTCGATCGCGCCATTGGTGACGGCGATCACGGGACCAACATGCGGCGTGGCTTTGAGGCGGTGCTGGCCACCGTTGACGAACTCTCCGCTAAGAATCTTGGGGAGTCCCTGAAAGGCGTCGGGACCACCCTTGTCATGAAAGTCGGCGGTGCGTCCGGCCCGCTGTACGGCACCCTATTCATGGCGCTCGGCAAGTCGCTGGGGGACGAGGTGACGTTTGACCGGGCGGCCGATGCCTTCGCCGCCGCGATTGAAGCCGTTAAAGCGCGTGGCAAGTCCGATGTTGGCCAGAAGACCATGCTTGACGTGCTGTCTCCCGTGCTCGGCGTCTTGCGCGAGGGCGGGGATGATTTGACTGCGCGGCTCAAGGCGACGGCCAGGGACGCGGCGGAGAAAACGATTCCCATGCGCGCAATCCGCGGTCGCGCGTCGTTTCTCGGCGAGCGCAGCGTCGGTCACATGGATCCCGGCGCACGATCATCCGCGCTGATCGTCGACGCGGTCGCAGAGTTCATGGAAGGACTGGCATGAGCGAAAATGTCGGAATTGTCATTGTGTCTCACTCGGCGGACGTCGCCCGGGGTACGGCGCTCATGGTTGAGCAAATGGTCGGCGGCGAAGTGCCGCTCGGCTGGTGCGGCGGCGATCCCGGCGGCGGATTGGGCACCAGCGTCGAAGCGATTATGAAAGCGATTGAACAGGCTTGGTCCGAAAGGGGTGTCGCCATTCTGGTCGACCTGGGCGGCGCCGAAACCAATAGCGAGATGGCGATTGAAATGTTGCCCGAGGAGCGCCGCGGCCGTGTCGTCGTCTGCAACGCGCCCGTCGTCGAGGGCGCCGTGATGGCGGCCACCGAAGCGGCGTCAGGCGCGACGTTGGAGGCCGTGCGTCGCACGGCCGAAGAACTGACGCCGGTGTGATGCGGGGCAAGCACGATGAATAAGCATCAAGCGTCAGTGCTGATGCGGCATGAGGTCGGGCTGCATGCTCGCCCCTCGGTCAAGTTGACTAAGCTTGCGAAGGCCTTTGAATCTCGCATCGATCTCGGCCTGTCGCCGGATGGCCCCTGGATCGACGCAAAGAGTATCGTCAAGGTAATGGCTACCAAGGCGCCAAAAGATTCAACCATCTATTTTCGCGCGGAGGGCGGTGACGCGAAGGCAGCACTTGAAGCGCTGGTGACGCTGGTCGACGGAGATTTTCAGGATGGACCGTAGAACGCATCGAGCTGCTCATCGCGTGGAAGGGAGGTCAGCCGCCCCCGGAATTGCGTTGGGACCGCTCGTGCGTCTGGCTGCCGCAAAGCATGATTCCCGTCAGCACCGGTCCGCGGCGGAGGAGCACCAGGCCCTCGTCGACGCACTCGCGGCGTCCCAGGTGGCTCTCACCGTGCTGGCGCGCGAGGTGGGAGACGCTGACGCGGAAGCCATTCTCTCGTTCCAAATCGCGCTCCTCGAAGACGATAATCTTGCGGCTCCCGCATTCGCGCTGATTGCGGGCGGCGAGGCGGCGAGCCGGGCGTGGAGCGCTGCGATCGATCCGGAAATCGCGTCATACGAAGCGGCCGACGATCCCTATTTCCGGGCGCGAGCATCGGATTTGCGCGACCTTCGTGATCGCGTGCTGAGACATATGGCAGGCGAAGCCGATCAGGCCGTGCCCGCGGGGGTCATCGTCGCGGCCGACGATATGCCACCGTCGATGTTTCTGACCACCGATTGGCGTGACGGCGGGTTGGTATTGCGCCGAGGAAGTCCCTCTAGCCATGTCGCCATCCTCGCGAGGTCGCGCGGCGTGCCGATGATTGTTGGCGTGGATGTCGATCATCTCGAAAATGGCAAGGACGCAATGCTCGATGGCGACGCGGGGCTTCTGATCGTCGATCCCGATTCCGATATGCGGGCCATCTACTCTCAGCGCCGCGCGGAGCAGGCGGACGTTCGGCAGGCGGTTAGCCCGTTCAGCGGCCCTGCACTTACCGCGAGCGGTGAAGCGGTTCGGGTCATGATCAATGTCACCGGTCTCGCCGAGCTCAAGGGGCTTGATCCTGCCCACGTCAACGGCATCGGCCTGATGCGGACCGAGTTTCTGTTCCAGGGTCGCGAAAAGCTCCCAAACGAAGAAGAGCAGTATCAGATCTACAAGCGGATGGTTGAATGGGCCGCCGGCAAGCCCGTGACCATCCGTACGCTCGATGCCGGCGGCGACAAGCCGATTGCCGGTTTGACGGAGCCCGGCGAGATTAATCCATTTCTCGGCGTGCGCGGCGTGCGGTTGTCGTTGCGGCATCTGGAGGTGTTTCGCGAGCAGTTGCGGGCGCTGGCCCGCGCGGCAACGGCGGGAAATCTCAAGGTCATGATTCCGATGGTCACGGTGCCGGAGGAACTCGATCAGTGTCGCACGCTATTCGAGCAAGCCCTCGAAGAGCTTAATCGCAACGGACAGGATGCAAAAATGCCGCCGCTCGGCATGATGGTCGAGGTGCCGGCGGCAGCGCTCACCATCGAGGACTTCAACGCTGATTTCTTTTCCATCGGCAGCAACGATCTGATCCAATATGTGGCGGCCGCGAGCCGGGACGAACCGCAACTCGCCGATCTTGCCCGTCCGTCACGCGCGGTGTTCAGTCTGATCAGGCATGTCGTGGACTATGCGGACCGATCCGGTCGCGAAACCAGCTTATGCGGTGACCTTGCGGGCGATCCCGAGCAAGTCGCAGCGCTGCTCGATCAGGGCTTGCGCACCTTTTCGGTCGCGCCCGGCGCGCTTGGGCCGGTAAGGGCCGCGATCTCCCGCTATAACGGCCCTGCCGCATGAGCACGCAAGCAACGCCCGCAGGTTCACAGGATCTGATTGCGGCCTACAAGGCTATCCTTCGGGATGTGCTCGATAAACGTCCTTCGGGCATGCGCCAGCGTTTGGCCGAAGCCCTCGGCAAGAACCGCAGCTTCATCACGCAGATCGCCAACCCGGCCTATCAGACGCCGATCCCGGCGCAGCACGTTCACGCCATCATCCAGACCTGCCATTTCTCGGTGCAGGAGAGGGACCGGTTTCTGGAAGCCTATCACCGCGCGCACCCGCGGCGGCTGCTTCTCTTGAAGGAGCGGGACCGGGGCAGGCGTCTCACGCTGATGCTGCCGGATCTTGGAAGCGAACAGAAGAACCACAAGCTGGACTCGCTGCTGAGCGAGTTCGCGGAGAAAGTTGCAAGGCTGATTGAGGACACCTGATGCCGAAGCAACCAAAAACGGGGAGGCCGAGATGAAGAAGCTGATCAACACCGTCGAGAATGTGGTGAACGAAAGCCTCGCTGGGTTCTGCGCGGCGCATTCCGACATCGTGCGTTTGGGTGAGCAGGCACCGTTCGTGCAGCGGGCGCACCTCAAGCTCGGCAAGGTTGCCCTGGTGTCAGGTGGAGGCTCCGGACACGAGCCGCTTCACGGCGGATTTGTCGGACATGGGATGCTTGATGCCGCATGTCCCGGTCAGATTTTCACCTCGCCGACGCCAGATCTCATTCTTGCCGCTGCCGAGGCCGCGGATACCGGTGGAGGCGTATTGTTCATCGTCAAGAATTACGAGGGTGACGTCATGAACTTCGACATGGCACGCGAGATGTCAGGAAAGCCGATTGAGACCGTGATTACTGATGACGACGTGGCGGTGGAGAAGTCGACCTTTTCGACCGGACGGCGCGGCGTCGCCGGCACACTGATCGTGGAGAAAATCGTCGGCGCGGCTGCCGAAGAGGGTTGCGGCCTTGCCGCACTGAAGACCCTGGGCGATCGCGTCAACGCAGCAACGCGCTCAATCGGGATCGCGCTGACGAGCTGCACGGTTCCGGCGGCCGGCAAGCCGACGTTCGACATCGCGGAGGACGAGATGGAGGTTGGTGTTGGCATCCACGGCGAGCCGGGGCGCAGGCGCGTCAAACTTAGACCGGCAGACGAGATAGCGGCGGAGATGGTCAACGCGATCACTGGCGATCTGGGCGAGCGCGCGCGTGGTGAGGCTATTCTGTTAATCAACGGCTTCGGCGCAACACCGCTTTCGGAGCTTTATCTGATGTATGACGCCATTCGCAAACGGCTCGAAGCATCAGGCATTCTCGTCGCGCGATCACTGGTCGGCAATTTCGTCACATCGCTCGATATGGCCGGTTGCTCGGCGACGATATCGCTCTTTGACGAGGAGATGAAGCGCCTCTGGGACGCGCCCGTTAATACGCCGGCCTTGCGCTGGGGAATGTAGCCCGTGATCGGCATCCTCCAGAAATGTCCCCACACCCTACAATTTTCCCTGCTAGCAGGTTCACGCAGAGATGGGTGCCATCGGCGCTGCGTCGCCGGTGTGGGAGACCAGATCCAACTGCGACATTCGCAATTCGCGAGATAGCCCCGTTCATTTGACGCCGCTGGTTGGAGCTAGCTCAAACTTCCTCATGATGGGTTGGATCGAGAGTTAAATTTTTTCAACTAGACTAGAGCCGATCCGCGCCGGCTTCAGCGGACGTTCGGAATCCCTGGACCTAAGGACAGCAAGATTATTGCTTAGCGGCAACGACATAACCCGAACGGCGTCGCCGATCCGTTAAGTCTAGGCGCTCGAATCAGTATAATGCGCCTGTTTACTTCGCATGCGTCGGGCTTCGACCACGACGCGTTGTCGCTTGTTTCGAATCCATATCGGGGCTCGGTGGAGGTGGACTGGCTATAATGCCGAGAATGCCGGGCTGCGCGACGGGCCGCGCTTGTTCAGCGGCTCTGTATACGCTGCTGGGAATGGACGCAATGGCGCCCGTTCCACCGGCGGGGCCTTGCGCTGTGGCGGGTTGCATGAGCGCAAGCAGAACAGTCACGGCAAACGCCGAACTAGCCAAGTTTGATTTCATGTGACTCTCCTTCTCGAAACCCGACAGATAAGCGAAGACGCAGCAGTTCGCCAAGGATTACGATTCGATTTCACCGTATAGGAGACATACAAGCGGTTTGGCTCGGGTATCCGTGTTCCTCTTAAGCCGAAGCGACGGATGGATTGTCCGCTCGGATCGAGCTCTCCCGGAGTGCAAGTTCGCAAGAAGCGGGCCAACGCAGAAGGCGCCGCGCAAGCATAGGAAATGGCTGATAGATCAGTAGGGTAATAATTTTAGCGCGAGCGGCGGGCATCTGGCAAACCGGAATTCTCCGGGATTTCGGAGAGACTCCGAAATTTCGGAGTCGCTGGAGGGCGAGAGTCGAGCCGTTCAGTCAATTTGGAGCCTTCCGGGAACACTCGCCAACTGAGGCGGCCTTAACTTGCCCGTTGTCGCCGTCTCCATCGGCGGAAAAGCGGCGCGCCCGCGTCCCACATGGCAATGACCACGATCGCGCTAGCCGCCGCTCCGACGAGCACTAAGATGACAGTGAGCGTATAAATCAAAGCGCACTTTCCAACGCGACGGACAGTATCTTCTTTTCTTGGCCTGATCTGAGCAAAATTGAACATTCCAAATTTTTGAACCGAGCCATATTTGGATCATGGCCTCAGGGGCCATTACCTCGCGATTGCTTGGGAATGATCAAGCAACGACTGCAGGTCGGTCAGGTGGTGGCCGATCGCGGCACCAATTTGAGCGATCGGCTGGAGCAGGCGACCACCTTGTGGAAGGAGCCCTGACGTATTGTCCGAGCCTCGAACCTTCCGCAAGCACAATGGAGCTATGTCGGTTACCCGACGCATGTAGGGTTGTCCCTGACCCTCGACAGCAATGGAGAGCGACCTATGCATCCGGTGGAGAGCAATATGGTGTACGGCCGGTTTCCGTCGGTAGCTATCCCGGACGCGGCCGCGAGCGATGCAACGGCCGAAGAGCTTCTGGCGTTCGAACGTATGCTCGCCGATCTCTCTGCGCGATTTGCGAACGTTCCGGCCGAAAAGGTCGAGGTCGAAATTCAGCTTGCGCAAACGAAACTTCGGCAATTTCTGGGATTCGATCGCTGTAACTTTGGCGAGTTTGATCAAGACGGCTCGCTCAGTGTCATATCATCGAGCGCCAGCGACGAAATCGGGCCCCGCGCCGCTGTGGTCGTCCGACATCCCGTTGTCGTCGCGCCACGAGCGGCTGTGCGGCGCAGGGTGTATTGATCATCTCACGGCGAGGCCGGCGGCGGCCGGCCGGCGCTTCGGAGCAACGAGCATGATGTCGATAAAATTGCCGCTCTGGCTTCGCATCTTCCTGGTGATCGTCGCCCTCATTGTTGCGGCGGCCGGCGGTCTATTTGGCTATCGATACTACACCCATCCGGTGACACTGACGGTGGCCGTCGGCTCAATCGACGGCGAAGCGTCCAAGGCGATGTCCGCCATCGCAAGCCACCTCGTCTCAATCAACGCGCCTGTGAGGTTCAAGGTTGTCGACACCGGTACCGTGCTTGAGGCCGCAACAGCATTTGCGGGAGGGAAAGCTGACCTGGCCGTAGTTCGAGGTGATGTCGGCGACTTGTCGCAAGGTGGATCGGTCGTCGTTGTAGCTCACGTGGTCGCACTGATCATCGCGCCCCCAGGATCATCCATCGACAGTGTGGAGGCACTGAAGGGCCACACCGTCGGTGTGATCGGAGGGGAGGCGAATGCGAAGCTGGTCGATGTGTTGAGCAAGGAATATGGCCTGGTCCGTGCGAAAGTCTTTAAGGACGTCACCCTGTCCGACGCCAAGCACGCCCTTCAATCGAAGGAGGTAAACGCTATCCTTGTTGTGATTCCTTTGAGTGAAAAATACTTATCACTCGTGCGAGGTTTCTTTCAGCAGAACTCCAAAACATCTCCGATACTGGTTCCTATCGATGCCGCCGGGGCAATCGCAGGAGCAGAACGAGCCTATGAAAGCTTCGACGTGCCGAAAGGCACGCTGCGCGGATCCCCGCCGGTGCCAGACGATGACCTGACGACCCTGAGAGCTTCATTATATCTGGTTGCGAACAAGAAGCTCGGTTCTGACTTGGTCGCCACCCTGACCAAGACCATCATGCGCGTGCGACGGGAGCTTTTGGTCGAGGAGCCGATCTTTGCGCAGATCACCGCGCCTAGCACTGACGCCGATGCCAATGTTCCCTTACACCCGGGTGCGGCGGCCTTCTACAACGGCACTCAGCAAAGTTTTATGGATGAATATGGCAACTGGTTTTATTTGACGCCGATGATCTTGGGCGGCATCGCAACCGTGCTCGCCGCGCATGGAAATTTCTTGGAATTGGTCAGTCCGAAAGCGAAGCCCCGCTGGATGCGCTATATGCCTTGGCGCGACGAATACGGAAAGCCGACTCGCAGGCCGAACTTGCGGCCATCGAAAATGAAATCGATAACATCTTGAACGCACAACGCGCCAAAGCCGCGACGGGTGACGAGAGTGCAGTGGATGCCACCACCCTAAATGTTGCAGCTCATCGACTGGAGAACTTGATTCATGATCGTCGAGCTTTGCTGGCGGAAAAACCTGTTGCTACCCGCGTCGCCTAGAGGAAAGCATTGGAAACAAGCCGCACGCTGAATGCTCATTGACTACAAATCTGGGGTCAGGAGTTTGGAATCTCTTCGGGCGCGCCATTTGTAGCTATTTTCAAGTACTTGTCGAAAGTCGCCGTTTGCGAATGCCCCAAACTAAGGTGATTTCAAACGGTTTTGGCGACGAGCTGAACTCGCAGCCGGGCTGCCTGGGTTTGGGACCGCCTACGGGCGCAACCTCACGACGCAGAGTCTGCGTTCAGCGGCAGTGTGAACTGAAACGTGGCACCGTATGGTACGTTTGCCGTGGCCCACAAGCGGCCACCGTGGGCTTCAATGATCGAGCGGCAGATCGATAGTCCCATGCCCATGCCATCCGGCTTCGTCGTGAAGAAGGCGTTGAACAGCCGGGCCGCATGTTCCGGCTCGATTCCGATGCCGGAATCCTCCACCGCCACGAGTATCTGATCGGAATCGTGCTCGCGCGATCGTATCCGCAGTTCGCGATTGCGGTCTGTCACCGCACTGATGGCCTGGATGCCGTTCATTAGAAGATTCATTATAACTTGTTGCAGCTGGATGCTGTCGCCTAGGCGGCGTTCGACGACCTCGAAGCGGCAATCCCGCGCCCTCCAAAGTCCTTTAGTCGAGATTGCGACGATAACGGCTCGGGGTTAGGCCGGTTAGCCGATGAAATGCGGCGGAAAAGCTGGTGGTGTCGCCGAAACCGACATCGAGCGCAATCGCAGTGATGGACAGCTCACGATTCGCCAATAGCTGCTTGGCCCGCTCGATTCGGCGATGTGCATGATATCTCTGCGGCGGCATGGCGAACGAATGCTTGAACGACCGGCAGAAATGGTACGGGCTTAGCCGCGCCAGCCCGGCGAGGGTTGTGAGCGGAATGTCGTCGGCGACATGCTCCTCGATATAGTCGGCCACCCGTTTCTGCTGCCAGCACGCAAGGCCGCCACGACTGATTGCCGCGTGAGGGGCAGCGTCACCGTTGATGCGAACGAGCTCGAGCATCAGCACAATGGCGAGCGCTTCGGCATATTGCCGGGGCATCGAGCCCGGGTTCTCGACCTGTGACTTGAGCTTGAGAGTAGTCTCCCAGAGATCCCGATCGTAAAAGAACAGGCGCGGCTTGAACTCGATCTCACTGAACCGCAGCGTGGGATTGGCGAGAGGCCCACGCGGATCAATATAGAAATAGGTGGTACGCGTCAGCGCACGAGGTCTCTGCGATCCGCGGAAATCATGCCCGGCGGGAACGAAGGTCAGCTTGTGCGTAAAATCGCGCAAGGTCGACCGCGGCAGGCCTTCAACAAAAGTCTCACCGTCGTAGCGCTCCCCAAGCTCTGCCGCGATGAGCAGATGGTAGGGAGCGCGGAATCCATATTCAAACGGCGTGTGGCGCATGACCTGCACCGTTTCCACCAGCATGCCCGTCCAGGCGGCGGAATGGCGCCTGACAATCTCAGACGGCGAGTAGTCGACAATCGAGCGAGCGCCAGGATCCGGATGGAGCCGTGCCGGTGGGCGACATTCGGTAGACCGAGGTGCGGGACGGGGCATAGGGGTAACGGATTGATTCAAGTTCGCTTGCGCAGAACGGGTGATTGTTTGATCACTTGAGATCATCGCTTCGGTGGTGACTTAGGACGGTGGTGAGGGCGATCAAGGCGCCGAGCTTGCCGCTTTCACGTCGTTTTGAAGCTGGACCGTCACGATGAGTTGTCCCTTAACTCGTAAGCGATCACAGCGTCGTCGGTACGGATCTAGGCCTGGTACCTTTGAGAGATTGGCGCAAGATGGCCCCAGTCGCAGCAAGATGGCCAAAGTGATTTCCAAGTTCCGGTCATATTTCCGAACTCGTCGACTGTCTGAACGCGTGCGGATACCGCTCTTGGTTCCGGCGGTCGACAAAACCTATCTCGTCGAAATCCAATAGAGTGAGACCCAAAGGAGATTGCAGATGTCCTCCAATGCCAATCGCGGCGTGGTTTACCTCAAACCGGGCAGCGTCGAGGTTCAGAAGATCGACTTTCCGACCTTCCGCAATCCAGCAGGAAAGACGATTGATCACGGCGTCATTCTCAAGGTCGTCACGACGAATATCTGCGGCTCGGATCAACACATGGTGCGGGGTCGCACGACGGCGCCGGCCGGCATGGTGCTCGGACACGAAATCACCGGCGAAGTGATCGAGAAAGGCCGTGACGTCGAATATCTCGAGGTCGGCGACCTCGTGTCGGTCCCGTTCAACGTCGCGTGTGGCCGCTGCCGGACCTGTCGAGAGGGCGACACCGGTGTCTGCCTTCACGTCAACTCCGACCGCGCCGGAGGCGCCTACGGATATGTCGACATGGGCGGATGGATCGGTGGGCAGGCCGACTACGTCATGGTGCCCTACGCCGATTTCAACCTGCTGAAGTTTCCGGATAAGGCACAAGCGATGGAAAAGATCCGCGATCTGACCTGCCTTTCCGATATTCTGCCGACAGGATTTCATGGAGCCGTCACCGCCAAGGTCGGCGTCGGATCGACGGTCTACGTCGCCGGCGCGGGGCCGGTCGGCCTTGCTGCCGCAGCATCCGCGCGCATCCTTGGCGCGGCTGCCGTACTGATTGGAGA
The DNA here is from genome assembly GCA_049674245.1 of Bradyrhizobium sp. Classification (GTDB taxonomy): domain Bacteria; phylum Pseudomonadota; class Alphaproteobacteria; order Rhizobiales; family Xanthobacteraceae; genus Bradyrhizobium. Next base: position 18,262 of record JBATYU010000403.1, read on the forward strand.
CATGAACCAAGAGCGGCTCGCCCACGCAAAGAGCGTCGGCTTCGAGCCCGTCGACCTTACTAAACACGATCGTCTGGGCGAACTCGTCGCCGACATCCTAGGCGTTCCCGAAGTCGATTGCGCGATCGACTGTGTTGGCTTCGAGGCAAAGGCGCAAGGAACAGATGGCAATGTCGTCGAAGCGCCTGCCGTCGTGCTGAATAGTCTGATGGCAATCACCCGGGCCTCTGGCGCGATCGGCATTCCCGGCCTGTATGTGACCGACGATCCCGGCGCAAAGGAGCGGGCAGCCAAACATGGCAATCTCAGCCTGCGCCTCGGTCTTGGCTGGGCAAAGTCCCACACCCTCCACACCGGCCAGACGCCGGTGCTGAAGTACAACCGGCAGCTCATGCAGGCGATACTGTGGGATCGGCTGCCCATTGCCAAGATCGTCAACGTCAAGGTGATCAGTCTTGACCAGGCGCCGGAAGGCTACAAATCCTTCGACGCCGGCGTCGCAAACAAATTCGTCATCGATCCGCATGGCCAACTCGCCAAGGCGGCCTAAGACCATCGCTACGGCCGTTGTTTGCACCAGGGCCCTCGCGCCCGTGCGTCCGCCAAAATAGCAGGCAAGGCTTCGGTCTTCTTGCCCCTCTGCAACACCTTAGCCTTCGTGTAC
>JBATYU010000404.1:0-1659 GCA_049674245.1 Bradyrhizobium sp.
CTTGCGGTGAAGCCAGTCGGAAAGCCGGGTGCCGGAAATCGGCACGCCCGGTTTGATGAGCGGGGATGGGAAACGGGGCGTTGGCCATAGGCCCCAAGCTACCGCGCCCATCCTCGACTCTACCAACGCGGACAAGAGCCGTGCACCGTTGATGGCCTCAATGCAGCCTGAAACTGGCTTCCCACCCACCGTCATCTCCGATCACAGGGCAATACCTGCGATTGGGATTTTTCGGACGACCGAGTCGAACTGACGACGTCAGTTCATCGAGATAAAAAGCGAACCTCGCGGTTGGGCACGCAGGTCGTTAGGATCAACGCCGACTTGCGGCATTTCCATTCTACCCCGTCTGCATCGGAAAGCAGCATTGGAGGCTTCGACCTGATCGGAATCAAAGTCGCTGCGACGGCGATCGTCACAAATACAACCATAAGCAAAGGCCATTTCATTTCCCGCCATCCATCGTTATTTCCGGTGAGTGCACGTTAGCGTTGGATAAACGCGGCCTGGTTTTTGCAGCCGTGGTTTCGCTCCATTTCGTCAGCGCGTCCATGATGCACTCCATTACTTAGGAGTATATGCACTCTTTTGAACGAAAGCTCATCATCAGTGCGCGTAGCCTCGCTAATTCCTCAGATCCGCCGCGAAGTCGCTGGCGACCACCGCGCGCAGCATGGCGCGGAAATCCGCCGCGCGCTTGACGCCGAAGCGATCTTCAAAGCGCGCTTGCGCCTGCACCCAGGCCTCGCGCCCGGCCTGCAGGCGCTTTTCCCCGGCTTTGGTCAGATGCAGCTCCTTGGCGCGGCCGTCGGTCGCGGATGCTTCGATCTTGATCAGGCCGTCCCGCTCAAGCGGCTGAACGTTGCGGCCGAGCGTGGTGCGGTCCATGACCATTTCCTTGGCGAGCGCATTGATCGTCATCGGGCCGAGCCGCTTGAGCTCGGCCAGAATCGAAAACTGCGTCACATGCAGCCCGACTGGCGCCAGGAACTGGTCGTAAAGCTGCGTCACGTGACGCGCCGCAGAACGAACCACAAAACAATTGCAGTCTGACATCGCCAAATCCTGTCCTTGACAAAGGTGTATATGCGCCTACATACGCGCACATACGCTTATTGTCAATGCCCCCGATACACGTGCAACAGAGGAGGAGCGCTAAATGGGTAAGTTAGAGGCCAAGCTCGATGACAAGATCGCCCTGATCACCGGCGGCAGCAGCGGAATCGGGCTCGCGACCGCAAAGCGCTTTGTCGAGGAAGGGGCCTATGTCTTCATAACGGGACGCCGCGAGGCGGAACTTAGTGCGGCGGTCAAGGACATCGGCAAAAATATCAAAGCCCTGAAAGGCGACGTGTCGCACCTCGGCGATCTCGACCGCATTCTTTCGGTCATCAAACAGGACAAAGGCAGGCTCGATATCGTCTTCGCCAATGCCGGGGTCGCAAAATTTGCGGCGCTCGGCGAGATCACCGAAGAGCTCTACGACGCCATCTTCGACATTAACGTGAAAGGGATGCTGTTCACGGTGCAGAAAGCGCTGCCGATGATACCGGACGGCGGGTCGATCATTCTTACGTCGTCCATTGTTGGCAGCAAAGGGCTGGGGGCGAACAGCGTCTATGCCGCCACCAAGGCGGTGGCGCGGTCCTTCGCCCGCAC
>JBATYU010000405.1:0-2454 GCA_049674245.1 Bradyrhizobium sp.
CTTGCGGTGAAGCCAGTCGGAAAGCCGGGTGCCGGAAATCGGCACGCCCGGTTTGATGAGCGGGGATGGGAAACGGGGCGTTGGCCATAGGCCCCAAGCTACCGCGCCCATCCTCGACTCTACCAAAGGCGACATTGCGCGGCGCCCGACTGCAAAGGGGTCTCGATGCCGGTTTTTCACCTCTATCAAAGTATTTGTCTTAGCCGCTGCCCTCTCCGGAGCTTTGGGGTCGGAGATGTTGCGCCGCGATTTCATGATGCTTGCCGGCGCCGCGGCAGCGACATGGCAAGCTTGCGGCAATCGATATCTTTACGCGGGTCTCGGCACCTCGCTTCCCGCTGGGGCCGAGCACGAGCGCCGGCGAGCGCCGGGCGAGGGGCCGGTGCTCCAACAGGATGACCTAACCACCTATCGGAGGTTGGCCCGCCGCGAAGATCCCTTTGGCGTTCTTCAGGCGCGAAATTTACGATCAAAGCCTTCGCAACTCTGAAGACTGGCTATCGATCGACTAGGTTTGATAACGCACCGGAACAAATGCTTATCGTTGAATTGGCGCCCACTGCGGCTTTTGGTTTTCGCTGGTCTACTAGTCCACCAATTTGGTCGGAGCCTGTCGTCCCGGGCAACACCGATTCTCGCTTTGCGTTTTCACCTTGTCAAATTTGTTCCATCGGGTCAGATTGGATCGGTCCGGCCGGGCATTAGGGAATGTCGGTTGAGATCAACTATATAAATTGGGAGGAATAAATGGGTCGACCTGCCATTTTAGCCGGCGTTTTGTATGGGGTCGCTGGTCTTCTAATAGGACCTGCCGGCGCGCAAGAGACCAAGCAGGAAACCAAGCCGGCGTTGGGCCAGGCAATGGTTTCCCCGGTAACTCAGGATCAGCTCAACGCGGCAGACAAAAGCGTCAATAATTTTCTGCTGACAAACGGCAATTATGCGCAGACGCGCTTTCATCCCGCCCGACAGATCGAGCGCGGTAACGTAAAGAACCTGCACGTCGCGTGGATCTTCCAGACCGACGTCAAGGAATCGCTTGAAACTTCGCCCATCGTCGTCGATGGAATCATGTATGTGACGACGTCGTTCAGCCACGTTTACGCACTTGACGCAAAAACTGGCGTACAACTCTGGCACTATAATCACAAGATGGGACTAATAACGACCTACTGTTGCGGTCCCAACAATCGCGGTGTCCAGGTTCTCGGCGATCTCGTCTACTTAGCCACGCTTGACTCTAAACTGGTGGCCCTGAATGCAAAAACAGGCGCTGTTGCCTGGCAGAGTGACATCGCGGATCCGGAGCTCGGCTATAGCGAGACGATGGCGCCGACGGTGATCAAGGACAAGGTCCTGATCGGAACAAATGGCGGCGAATACGGTATCCGCGGCTTTCTGAAAGCCTATGATGCGAAGACCGGTACGTTACTCTGGACGTTTAATACGATACCGGAGAACTCAGTCGGCATCTGGGCGACCAAAGACGCCACCGGCCGCGATATGCACCGCGATATCCAAGCCGAAAAGGACCAGCTCGCCAAAACCGGCGACCCGTTCGCAAAACTTGGCGGCGGCGTATGGCAGAATCCTGCCGTCGATCTAGCGACGAACCGAATCTATTTTGTGGTTGGCAATCCATCGCCCGATCTCGATGGTTCGGTCCGCCCCGGCGACAATCTCTATACGAACTCACTGGTTTCGCTCGATCTCGATACCGGCAAATACGTCTGCCACTTTCAGTACATCGCCCACGACGTGTGGGATCTCGATGCCGCAAGCCCGCCAGTGCTGGTGAACGTGAAGGGCAAGGACGGCACGACCATCCCGGGCGTGATCCATGCCGGTAAGACCGGTCACATCTATGTTCACGACCGCAAGGATTGCAACCTGATCCGCTTCTCCGAGGCCATGGTGCCGCAGGAGAACATGTGGGTTCTTCCCACCAAGGAAGGTGCACGCATGCTTCCGGGCGCCAATGGCGGAGTAGAATGGTCGCCGATCGCCACCGACCCGGGGCAGGGGCTGGCCTATGCCATCAACCTGCATCAGCCGATGACCTATCGAGTCGAGAGCACGCCGTATCCTAACGGCAAGTTGTGGCTTGGTGGCGCCTTCACGGCGATCCCGGGCGAAACGCAGGCGGGCAACATTACCGCCGTTGACTACAACACCGGCAAGATCAAATGGCAGGTCAAGACGCCGGAGCCGATGATCGGCGGCATTCTCGCCACCGCCGGCGGTCTGGTTTTTACGGGTGAGGGCAATGGTAAGTTCGCGGCCTACAATTCGTCCAACGGCAAGGAATTGTGGAATTTCCGCGCCGGTGCAGGCGTTAATGCGCCACCCTCCACCTACATGGTGGGAGGCAAGCAATATGTCGTGGTCGGCGCGGGCGGCAACACGCAGATCGACTTTCACCGCGGCAACAACATTATCGCCTTCACGCTCAAC
>JBATYU010000406.1:0-51118 GCA_049674245.1 Bradyrhizobium sp.
ATCGGCTTCGGCCAGTTCGCGCATTCGATCCGGCGCGGCGTAAACATGACCTATATCGTCGAGAACAACGGCGTTTACGGCCTCACCAAGGGCCAGTTCTCGGCGACCGCCGACCGCGGCTCGAGATCGAAGAAGGGCGTGATGAATACCGATAGCGCCATCGACCTGACGGCGATCGCGCTGCAGCTTGGCGCGAGTTACGTGGCGCGCAGCTTCTCCGGCGACAAGACGCAGCTGGTGCCGTTGATCGCGGGCGCGATCCAGCACAAGGGCGCCGCCTTTATCGACGTAATCAGCCCCTGCGTCGCCTTCAACAACCACGCCGGCTCGACCAAGAGCTTTGACTATGTTCGCGAGCACAACGACGCGGTCAATCGCCTCGATGTGATCACCGGCCGCGAACCGATCACCGTCGACTATGCGCCGGGCACGGTGCGGGTGGTCGAACAACATGACGGAACCAAGCTGGCGCTGCGCAAGCTCGACGCCGACTACGACGCGCATGATCGCGTCGGCGCCGTGGCGTTCCTGACCAAGCATGCCGCCAAGGGCCAGATCGTCACCGGGCTGCTCTACGTCGATCCGGATTCCGAAGACCTGCACGCCCACCTCGACACGGTGGAAACGCCGCTCAACGCGCTCGATGAGAAAGCGCTGTGCCCCGGCTCCGCCGCGCTCGACAAGATTAACGCCAGTTTGCGGTAACGGCGCATATCCGCGCCGGCCCCGCCACGCATTTCCTGCGTATGGTTTTCGTGTCGGCGCAGAATTTAAGCTCCGCCAGCTTAGCCCGCAGGCTTCCCCGTCGCCGCCCCAAAAAAATCGTTCCATTCCTTGTCGAGCCGCGCCAGCGCGTCGGCAAGCGGCAGCACCGACAGGCGACCGTCGGTCTCGTCGAGAAGATCAAGCCGCCTCAACCGCGCCAGCGCGTCGTCGATCTCGAAATCGGCTGAAATGCGGAACACGCGCGCCAGCAGTTCCTCGACGCGCGGGTAGAGCGCCTCGCGCGCGAGCGGCACGTCGGCCGTGAGCAGGCTGTAATAGGCCAGCAGCGCTTCCTTCCAATCCTGCTCCTCCGCCTCGCCGATAATGTAATTGAAAATGCCGGAATTGTTGTTGACGTTGCGGTAGTAGATGTTGTCGGTGAGCTGCTTCTGATGGATCAGCGACTGGCGGTGAAAATTTCCCCATTGCCGCAGCGCGAAGGCACCGAGCGCGAGCAGGCCGGAGAGCGCGGCCAGCGCCTGCTCGAAATCGTTGTCGTGGATCGTGCCGGTGAGGCCGAGATAGAAGCCGGCAACAACAAACAGCACGGTCATGGTCGAGGCGAGCTTGATCAGGATCGGTACGCCGCCGACCAGCGCCCCTACCCCCAGCGTCAGATGGTCCGACAGGCTCATCACCACGCGCACATTGGGAAACAGCGCCTTGAGATCGGCGCGGGCGATGTGACGAAAATACTTGAACAGCACGGCGCCGCCGCGGATTTTCTGACTGCCAGGCCTGGCGCTGACGAGCGCCTTGCGGGCATCGGCTCGTGTTGGGCCGTCCGGCTTGGTCGCGACCATCATCACGACGTCGTCGTAGACCACGACCTCGAGCGGGCGCCGGCGCAGGCCGAACCAGACAGGAATCTCGATGGTCTCGGTGCGGTGACCGCGGCGGAACATGCGGACGTCGCGATAATCCTCGACCGGGGCCTTGATCTTCACCCGCACCCGGGCGCGCTCGGCAAAGGCGCGGGTGATCTCGTCGTGCGAGATCTCGATGAAGTTGGCATCCTTGAGCACGCGGGCGAATTCTTCGCTCAGGCAGCGATAGGCCGCTTCGAGGTCTCTGGCGGGGCCGCAAGCCTTGGGATCGTAAGCCTTGGGATCGAGCTCCGGGTCGAAGTAAAAATAGACCTCGCGCAGCCGATCAAGCTCTTCGAAATATTGGTAGTGAAAAATGGCGCCGAGCATGCGGGCAAGTTGCCTCAGCCTCGCCTGCCCGGCTGCATCCAGGCGGCCCTCGGCGATGAGCCCATCGATGATATCCGACTTCCGCAGCGGAATGAAACGGTCCCGCTGCACCGGCGCGGCCGTTTCGTTTCCGACTTCGGCCGCGGGTCCCTTCACGAAACGCCCGCCGGCGCCATAATGGCCATCGCCGGGGCTCGAAGCCCAAATCCGGACCGGACGCCAACCTCCCGGTATTCCGCTCGCAGGCCTGTTCGAACGATGAAAGCCATGTGATCAACTGCGTTTGCCGCAACGGCACCTTCTATCGCGAAAACTTAACTTCATTGCGACCGTTACGCTACCGACCGGCCTATCTGCGGTGACGCGCGTTCACGTCGTTGTGCCGTAACACAATTCCCCCGCGCGCCGCGCGATGATAGGGTATGCAGGTTGGACCATGCAGCCGGGGAGTTCCCATGGGTTTGGGCGTCGAGAACGAAATTGCACGCGACGTCGGCGGTGAGCCGATCGACGTGATTGCAACCGAGGCTGCGCTGGGCGCCGAGATACGCGGCGTCGACCTGAAAAATCTCGACGCATGGCGGTTTTCGGCAATCAAGCGCGCCTGGCACGACCATCAGGTCATTTTGATGCGCGGCCAGACGCTCGGCGACCAGGACCTTATCGCCTTCAGCCGCCGCTTCGGCGATCTCGACTGGGCGCCGGTGCAGGAGACCGGCAGGCGCTTCGTCGAAGGACTGCCTGAGATCTACATCGTTTCAAACGTGATGGTGAATGGCGAGCCGATCGGCAGCCTAGGGGCCGGTGAAGCGGTTTGGCATACCGACATGTCCTATCTGGATGTGCCGCCGATGGCGAGCATGCTTTACGCCCTCGAGGTGCCGCCTGCCGGGGGCAACACCTCGTTCTGCAGCATGTACGCGGTCTACCAAGCGCTGCCGGATCAGTTGAAGCGCCGGATCGCCAACCTGAAGATCAAGCACGACGGTACCTATAATAGCGGCGGCTATTTGCGCCAGGGCGTCACCGCGACCGACGATCCACGGACCTCGCCGGGGGCCGTGCATCCACTGGTCTGCACCCATCCCGACACCGGACGGCGCATGCTCTATCTCGGCCGCCGGCGCAATGCGTATCTGGTAGGCCTCGAGCTTGCGCAGTCCGAGGCGCTGCTCGACGAACTGTGGGACTTCGTCGCACGCCCGCAATTCGCCTGGGAACATGCCTGGCGGGTCGGCGATCTCGTGCTGTGGGATAACCGCTGCACCATGCACCGGCGCGATCCGTTCGATGCGTCGGCGCGCCGCGTCATGCATCGCACCCAGATCAAGGGCAACGCGGCGCCGGTCTGATGCGCAGCTTCAGCGTTTCCGGCAAGGTCCTTTTGATCATCTGCCTGATGTACCTGATCCTCTATGTGGACCGGGTCAACATCTCGACGGCCGCGCCACTGATCAAGGCCGACCTTAACCTGAGCAATACCGAGCTCGGGCTGGCATTCACGGCATTCGCCTATCCGTATGCGCTGTTCCAGCTGATCGGGGGCTATTTCGGCGACAAATTCGGCGCCCGCCTGACGTTGTTCGTCTGCGGTCTTATCGTGTGCGCGGCAACGGCAGCAACCGGCGCGGTCGGCGGACTTTTTAGCCTGTTCGCCGCGAGGCTGGCACTTGGGATCGGTGAAGGCGCGACCTTTCCGACCGCGACACGCGCGATGGCGGCTTGGGTGCCGGAGCGCAATTGGGGTTTTGCCCAGGGCATCACGCATTCGTGCGCACGGATCGGAAACGCGGTAACGCCGCCCTTGATTGCCGTGCTGGTCGGGCTCGTCTCGTGGCGCGGGGCGTTCGTTGTCCTGGCGCTGTTCAGTCTGATCTGGGTCCTGATCTGGTGGTGGAACTTTCGCGATGTGCCGACGGCGCCGCCGCTGACATCAGAGGAACTTGCCGCACTTCCCGCGCGTGGCCGCAGCAGTGCGGTCAAGACGGTGCCATGGCTAAAATTGTTTCGCCGCATGCTGCCGGTGACCGCGGTGGATTTTTGCTACGGCTGGACGCTGTGGCTGTTCCTGAGCTGGATCCCGTCGTTCTTCTACCAGAACTATCACCAGAACCTGACGCAATCGGCGTTCTATTCATCCGGCGTATTCCTTGCCGGCGTGATCGGCGACACCCTGGGCGGCGTGGTGAGCGACAGGATCCTGCGCCGGACGGGAAAGCGGACCGCGGCGCGGCGCAACGTCATCGTGGCCGGCATGCTCGGCGGCTTTGTGTTCTTGATTCCGGTGATGCTGGTTCACGATGTCAACGTCGCCGCGATTTCGCTCGCCGCGGCATTCTTTTCCGTCGAGCTGGTGGTGGCGCCGATCTGGGCGGCGCCAATGGACATCGCGCCGAATTATGCGGGATCCGCAAGCGGGATGATGAATTTCGGCTTCGGCGTTGCCGGAATCATTTCGCCCCTGGTGTTTGGCTTCCTGATCGACCAGACCGGAAGCTGGACCTTGCCATTTGCCGGCTCGATTTGTCTGTTGCTGCTCGGCGCCGGACTCGCGTTTCGCATGCATCCAGACCGGCCATTCGAGGCGGCCGGGCGCGAGGCTTCCTGAAGGTCAGGTCCGGCCCAATTCACGTCCAGTTCGCCATTCAGGCGACCGCCGGCATCGCGCGTGGGTTTACGACGTATTCCTTGAGAACCTTGTCGGCAGCATCGACCTCGACCAGCGACACGTCATAGCTCCAGAGGTCGGCAAGGTGCTGCAGCACGCGCCTTGCGTCCGCCTCGTTGAGCTGCGCTCCCTTGACTACCGCGTGACGCAACATCAGCCGGCGATCGCCGGCCAGATCGACATCGACCACCTCGATGTTGGCGTCGATGAAGCCGACGTCGTACTGCTTGGCCAGTTCGCGGCGGATGCGGCGAAAACCACGATCATCGTGGATGGCGTCAACCTTGACGCCGGCGCGCTCCTCGGGATCGTCGTGCAGGTGGAACATGCGGAACCGCCGCATCAGCCGCGGACTGAGGAACTGACCGATAAAACTTTCGTCGCGATAGTTGGCCCAGATTCCATGCAATACCCCCATCACGTCGCCGTTCCCGGCGATTTCCGGAAACCATTCGCGATCCTCATCGTCAGGCCGGGAAACGATGCGCTCGATGTCCTGCATCATGGCAAAGCCGAGCGCATAGGGGTTGAAGCCCGAGAAGCGCTGATCGTCGAATTCCGGCTGGAACACGACGTTGGTGTGCGACTGCAGGAATTCGAGGAAATTGCCGTCGGAGATCCGCCCTCGTTCGTGCAGGCGGGTCATGATGCCGTAATGAACGTAGGTCGCGGTGCCTTCGTTCATCACCTTGGTCTGGCTTTGCGGATAGAAATACTGCGCGATGTGACGCACGATCCGGAGCACCTCGCGTTGCCAGGGCTGCAGGCGCGGCGCGGTCTTCTCGAGGAAATACAACAGGTTTTCTTGCGGCAGCCCGAGCAATTTGCGGCGACGCTCGAGGTTCAGCGTCGCATCGCTCTTGGCCCGCCCCGTCGGAACCGTGGTACGCCACAAATCGTTGAACTGGGCTTCCTCGTGCAAGCGGCGCTTTCCGGCGCGCTTTTCCTCGGCCCGAAGGTCGAGCGTCCTTTTGCCGGGGTAGCGGTCGATCCCGTGCGACATCAGGGCATGCGCGGCATCGAGCGTCTGCTCGACCGCCAGCCGGCCCTGACGTTGCTCGCACTGCGCCACATAGGTCTTGGCGAATTCGAGATAGTCCAGAATGCCGTCGGCATCGGTCCATTGCTTGAAGAGATAATTGTTCTTGAAGAAATGGTTGTGACCGAACGCCGCGTGCGCGATCACCAGCGCCTGCATGGTCGCGGTATTTTCCTCCATCAGATACGAAATGCACGGCGAAGAGTTGATCACGATCTCGTAGGCAAGGCCCATCAGCCCCTTGCGGTAGGATGCCTCGTGAAATGCGAAGTGCTTGCCGAACGACCAATGCTTGTAGAACAACGGCATTCCGACCGAAGAATATGCATCCAGCATCTGCTCAGCGGTAATGACCTCGATCTGGTTGGGATAGACATCAAGCCCCAGATCGGATCGCGCAATCCCCTCGCAGGCGTCGTGGATCCGCTGCAAGGTCAGAAAATCCCAATCCGCCCCTTGGAACAGCAGTTCTGCCGTCGCGGTCATGGCGCGGTCTTCTCCTGCTTTCCGCGGCGATGGAACAGATCGTGGAAGACCGGAAAGATCTCGCTGCGCTCGCTGACCTTGCGCATCGACAACGGCGCACCGTTGGCGCGCAGGCGCTGGTACAGCGTCCAAAGCGCCGAATCCGGCATGTCGAACGTGTATCCGCCGGTCTCGCCCACCTCCAAATAGGCGAAGAACTGACTGACCGGCAGGATCATATCCGTCAGCAGCCTCCCTGCGACCTCTCCGTCTGAAATCGAGTTATCGCCGTCGGAGGCTTGGGCGGCATAGATGTTCCAATCCGCGGGGCGAAACCGCGACCTGACGATATCGTGCATCGCCTGCAAGGCGCTCGATACCAGCGTGCCGCCCGAGGCCGGTCCACGAAAAAAGGTTTCCTCATCGACCTCTTCCGCCCGGTCGGTGTGGCGGATGAAGACGATTTCGACGTGGCGATAGCGCCGCTTCAGGAACACGTAGAGCAGCATGTAGAAGCGCTTGGCCAGATCCTTCATGTGCTCGGACATCGAGCCGGACACGTCCATCAGGCAAAACATGACGGCCTGCGCGACCGGCTTCGGCACGTTTTCGAAGCGGCGGTAGCGGATATCAATCGGATCGATGAACGGGATCCGCCGGGCCTTTGCTTTTAGTGCCTCGAGCTGGGCCATCAACTCGGCGCGGTGCGCTTCGTCGCTCTCCGCAATCTCCGCAATCTCCGCTTCCAGCTCCAAGATCGTTTCCAGCCGCGGCCGCCGCAGCGCCACCCGCCGCGCCAGCGCGCGGCTCACCGTGCGGCTGACCGAAATATTCGCGGGCGAACCGGAGGTCGCATAGCCGGCCCGCTGAATCCCCTCGCTTTCCGCGTCGGCCAATTTCCGCTTGGCGAGATCAGGCAGCTCCAGGTCGTCGAGGAACAAGTCGACGAACTCATCCCGGCTCAGAACGAAGCGAAATGCATCTTCGCCGTCGCCTTCACCCGGATCGCGCGGCCTGCCGCCGCTTTTTTCACCGGAACGTGGAAGGATGTCGCCTTCGAGGAACTTCTTGTTTCCCGGAAGCACCATGTCGCGCGTCCCGCCTTCGCGGCGAAAGCGCGGCTCGTTCATGCCATCGAGCGGAATACTGACTTCGCCGCCTTCCATGACATCCTTGATGTCCCGGTCCTGCGAAGATTTCTTGACCGCACCCTGAACCAGCGTTTTGGCACGACGCAAGAACCGCTGACGGTTCTCGAGTGACTTGCTGCCCGGATTCAGGCGCCGATCAACGATGTGAATGACCACTGTAGCATCCGCCTCAACCGGCTTGTTTTACCCTCATATACCACTCGACGAGCCGGCGTACCTGACGCTCGGTGTAGCCGCGCTCGACCATTCGCTCGACGAATTCGCCGTGCTTCTTCTCGGTATCGCCGTCCTTCTTCGAACCGAACGAGATGACCGGAAGCAGGTCCTCAACCTGGGAGAATATCCTCTTTTCGATGACTTCGCGTATCTTTTCGTAACTGGTCCAGGTCGGATTCTTGCCGCTGTTCTGGGCCCGGGACCTCAAGGAGAACTTCACGACTTCGTTACGGAAGTCCTTCGGGTTCGCGATGCCCGCCGGCTTCTCGATCTTCGTCAGCTCCTGATTGAGAAGCTCACGATCCAGCATCTGGCCGGTGTCGGGATCCTTGAAGTCCTGGTCCTCAATCCAGGCATCGGCATAGTCGACGTAGCGATCGAACAGGTTCTGGCCGTAATCGGAATACGATTCCAGATAGGCTTTCTGAATCTCGTTGCCGATGAATTCGGCGTAGCGTGGCACCAGCTCGGCCTTGATGAATTCGAGGTAGCGCTTTTCGATTTCGTCGGAGAGTTGCTCGCGACGGATCGCCTGCTCAAGCGTATACATCAGATGAACGGGATCCGCGCCAAGCTCTGCGGTGTCGTGATTGTAGGTCGCCGCGAGAACCTTGAACGCGAAACGCGTCGAAGCACCGTCCATGCCTTCGTCAACGCCGGCGGCATCCTTGTATTCCTGAACGCTGCGCGCCTTCGGATCGGACTCCTTCAGGCTTTCGCCGTCATACACCCGCATTTTCGCAAACACCGTCGAGTTCTCGTGCTTGCGCAAACGCGACATGACCGAAAAGCGCGCCAATGTCTCGAGCGTCGCCGGTGCACAGGGTGCGCTCGCAAGTTCAGATCCGGAAATGAGCTTCTCATAGATCTTCTGCTCCTCGGTGACCCGCAGGCAGTAGGGCACCTTGATGACGCAGATGCGATCGATGAAGGCTTCATTGTTCTTATTGGCCTTGAAGCTCTGCCATTCGGATTCGTTCGAATGCGCGAGAACGACGCCGGTAAAGGGGATGGCGCCGATATTCTCGGTGCCGATGTAATTGCTTTCCTGTGTCGCCGTTAAGAGCGGGTGCAGCATCTTGATCGGCGCCTTGAACATCTCGACGAATTCAAGAATGCCCTGGTTGGCGCGGTTCAAGCCGCCGGAATAACTGTAGGCATCGGGGTCGTTCTGGGCGAATGTCTCCAGCTTGCGGATGTCGACCTTGCCGACCAGCGAGGAGATGTCCTGATTGTTCTCGTCGCCGGGCTCGGTTTTCGAAATCGCGATCTGACGCAGCCGCGAGGGCTGGATCTTGGCGACGCGGAAGCGCGAAATATCGCCGCCGAAGGCTTCGAGCCGCTTGTAGCACCACGGGCTCATGAGTCCATGTAAGCGCCGACGCGGAATGCCGTATTTCTCTTCAAGCATCGGGCCCAGCTGCTCCGGATCGAACAGGCTGAGCGGGCTCTCGAACACCGGACTGAGTTCGTCGCCCGCCTTCAGCACATAGATCGGATGGACTTCCATCAGCGACTTCAGCCGCTCGGCCAATGACGACTTCCCGCCGCCTACCGGGCCAAGCAGATAGAGGATCTGCTTGCGCTCCTCGAGCCCCTGGGCCGCATGACGGAAGAAGCCGACGATGCGCTCGATCGTTTCCTCCATGCCATAGAAGCCCGCGAAGGCCGGATAGGTGCGCATCGTGCGGTTCAAAAAGATACGGCCAAGGCGTGGGTCCTTGGCCGTGTCGATCATCTGGGGCTCACCGATCGCCGCCAGTAGTCGTTCAGCCGCGTTGGCATATCGCATGGGATCGCTTCGGCACGATTCCAGATATTCCGCCATCGAGATGTCGCTCTGGCTTCGAGCCTCGAACGATCGGGCGAACGCATTGAACAGAGAATCGTTGTACATGACCTCTCTCCGCATCTGATCGGACTCAACGCCGAGACTGATCGTCGGTCCCAAGCCACCGGAGCTTTGGCTCCGTATCCTATCTCGAATCAACGTAATCTCATTGCCCAGATTGGACACTCGGCCGACTCTTTGGCGCAATGCACAATCCAGGCACTGAGTGAGTTACGAACAGGCAGTTTGCTCGATTCCTAGGCTAAAACGCAGCGCGGGTTCGGATTTTTCAAAGATGTAGCCGTGCCGCAACATCACTTTAAGGTATGGAACCGGGCCAGTGAAACAACGGAACCGGCCCCCAACTGCACATCACTTTTCAGGCAACGCACGAATTCCATTGCTCCGGCGCTATGTCTTTCTGCTCGCGCGCCGCGCCAGCCCGCTTCGCAGCCATGTGATAAGCGGTGCAGGCGTCGAACAGGCTGCCGAAATCTGCGGTCAATCCGCCGGCGCTGATGGCGATGCCGTCGAGGCCCATTGCCCTGTTGGCATGCAACATGGCTTGCCTGGCTTTGCTGATGAAGAGCTGCTGCTCCAGCGCTGGCGTTATCTTCAGCACGATGAATTTTCGCCGGCGACATTCGCCCGTAGAAACGTCAGCAATCGAATCCCAGAGGATGAATTCATTCGCGACGCGCAGATCGCGAATGCCGTAGCGGCCGATCAGGAGAACCGGGCCTCTCGCGGCTAACAGCAGCCAGATCAGCCGGCAGGTCGCGGCTCCGAAAACGATGAGGCCGACATAGCCGGCCAGCGCGTGGTAGCGGCCGAGGCCGCCGTCACCGAACCAATCGAAGGCGACGCTTGCGCTGAGCAGCGTCATCGTCGCCGCCAGCGCGACAAGGGGCAGCATCCGCGGACTCGAATACCCGATCTCGACTTCGTCAGGCGTGTCAGGATTCATGGTTCGGGGTTCCCGCGCCTCCTCTTCCTCACCAATCGAACAATCCTCGCCCGAATCTTAGGTGATTCGCGCCAGTTGGGAGACATTAACTTGCTGTCAATTGGTCGTATTTCCGAACAGGCCGGGCGGCTATCCTGGCCCCGGAACTAGCGATCCGGTCGGGTCTCAGTCGATGGGCCGGCGCACGCTGGATCGATATGTCGTGAATGGCGTTACCCCTTGAGCGCGCACATATTTCTATCGCCGCGCCCTGCAACCGACGTTGACATTGCCGAGCCGGATGCTGGAACCTTCGATTGGGCAGGCTCAAACAAAAAGACAGGCACCATGAATCCCGTCAAAGCACTCGAACACCACGGCCAATCGGTCTGGCTGGATTTCCTGGCCCGCGGCTTCGTCGCCACGGGTGGGCTGAAAAAGCTGATCGATGCCGACGGCGTCAAAGGGGTCACCTCGAATCCGTCGATCTTCGAAAAGGCGATCGGCAGTTCCGACGAATATGACGGTGCGATCGGCCTCGCCTTAAAGAGCGGCGATCGCGCGGTCGCCGATCTGTTCGAACATCTCGCGGTCGAAGACATCCAGCATGCGGCCGACGTGTTGCGGCCGGTCTATGACCACCTCGAGGGCGCGGACGGCTTCGTGAGCCTGGAAGTGTCGCCCTATTTGGCGATAGACACCAAGGCCACGATCGCCGAGGCCGAGCGGCTCTGGAAAGACGTCAAGCGCAAGAACCTGATGGTCAAGGTGCCGGCGACGCCGGAGGGTCTGCCGGCGATCCAGCATCTGATCGGCGAAGGCATCAGCATCAACATCACGCTGTTGTTCTCGCAAGACGTCTATCTGCAGGTTGCGGAGGCCTACCTTTCGGGCCTGGAAAAATATGTCGCCAAGGGCGGCGATCCCTCCCATGTCGCGAGCGTTGCGAGCTTCTTCGTCAGCCGCATCGACACCATGGTCGACAAGCAGCTCGACGAGAAGATCGCAAAGGCCAACGATCCGACCGAGAAGGAGCGCCTGGCCGCGCTAAAGGGCAAGGTCGCCATCGCAAACGCAAAACTCGCCTATCAGGAATACAAGCGTCTGTTTTCGGGGCCGCGTTGGGAAAAGCTCAAGGCAAAGGGGGCAAAACCGCAACGCCTGCTATGGGCCTCAACCGGCACCAAGAACAAAGACTATAGCGACGTGCTCTATGTCGAAGAGCTGATCGGTCCCGACACCATCAATACCGTGCCGCCGGCGACGCTGGATGCGTTCCGCGATCATGGCAAGCCGCGCGACAGCCTGGAGGAGAATATCGAGGACGCCCGGCGCGTGCTCGAAGAGCTCGACAGGTCCGGCATCTCGCTCGATGCCGTCACGGCTGAGCTGGTCAAGGACGGCGTCAAGCTGTTTGCCGACGCCGCCGACAAGCTTTACGGCGCGGTCGCCCACAAGCGCGCAACCGTGCTCGGCGGCGGTATCGACCGCCAGGCGCTGAAGCTCGGAAACCACATCGGCAAGGCGGTCGAGAGCGCGACCGAGCAATGGCGCGCGTCCGCCAAAATACGCCGGCTCTGGCAGCACGATAAATCGGTCTGGACCGGCGCCGACGAGGACAAGTGGCTGGGCTGGCTGGACGGCCCAGCCCGCGCCGACATTGCCGACTACGAGGACTTTGCGCAGCGCGTGAAGGGGCAAGACTTCACCGACGCCGTGGTGCTCGGCATGGGCGGCTCGAGCCTGGGTCCCGAAGTGCTGGCGGAGACGTTTGCCAAAAAATCCGGTTTTCCGAAATTGCACGTTCTCGATTCAACCGACCCTGCGCAGGTGCGATCGATGGAATCCGCGGTCGACATCGCCAGAACGCTGTTCATCGTCTCCAGCAAATCCGGCGGCACCACCGAGCCCAACGCGATGAAGGACTATTTCTTCGGTCGCGTCGCAACCGCCATCGGTGCCGACAAGGCCGGGCATCGCTTCATCGCGGTGACCGATCCCGGCTCGTCGCTGGAGAAGGTTGCCACCAAACAGGGTTTTGCGCGGATCTTCCACGGCGAGCCCAGCGTCGGCGGCCGTTACTCCGTGCTGTCGCCGTTCGGACTGGTTCCGGCCGCGGCCGCGGGCATAAACGTTCGCACGCTGATCAAGCACACGCTTGCCATGGTCCGTTCCTGCGGCGCAGACGTGCCGCCGCATGAAAATCCGGGCGTGCAGCTCGGGCTTGCGATGGGCCTTGCCGGGCTCGAAGGCCGCGACAAGGTGACGATCTCGGCTTCGAAGAAGATTGCCGATTTCGGCGCTTGGGCCGAGCAGCTGATCGCTGAATCCACCGGCAAAGAGGGCAAGGGCCTGATTCCGATCGATGGCGAGCCGCTCGCCGATCCGGAAATCTACGGCAACGATCGCTTCTTCATCGATATCCGCACCGACGGCGACAACGACCGCGCGCATGACGAAAAGCTCGACGCGCTGGAACGGGCCGGCCAGCCCGTCGTCCGCATCGTGATGCGGTCGATCGATCATCTCGGCCATGAATTCTTTCGGTTCGAGATGGCGACCGCGGTCGCAGGCTCGATCCTCGGCATCAATCCTTTCAACCAGCCCGACGTCGAGGACGCCAAGATCAAGACCCGCGAATTGACTACGGCGTTTGAAAAAACCGGCGCGCTGCCGGCCGAAAAGCCGGTGATGGCATCTCGCCAGGCCGATCTCTACACCGACGACCACAACGCCGCCGACTTACGCAAGGCGGGAGCCGATGGCGATCTCCGCTCCTGGATAAGGGCCCATCTCGACCGCTCGGGTGCCGACGACTATGTGGCGCTGCTCGCCTATATCGCGCGTGACGATGCGCATATCGATGCGCTGCAGGACATGCGGCTCAAGGTTCGCGACAAGCGCCATGTCGCCACCTGCGCCGAATTCGGACCGCGCTTCCTCCATTCCACCGGCCAGGCCTACAAAGGCGGGCCGGACAGCGGGGTGTTTCTGCAGATTACCGCCGACGACGCCAAGGACCTCGCCGTCCCCGGCCAGAAGGCGAGTTTCGGCGTGATCAAGGCGGCGCAGGCGCGCGGCGATTTCGACGTGCTGACCGAACGCGGCCGGCGTGCGCTGCGCGTGCATCTGAAAGGCGATCTGGCATCGGGACTGAAGATGCTCGATGAAGCGATCACCGAGGCTTTAGACTAGAGCATGATCCCGAAAAGCATGCCCTCGGGCTACGACCCGATGGGTGGATACCGGTTTTCGGATCAGATCCGCTCAAAATAAACAAGGAATAAAAATGCAGCTTGGCATGATCGGCTTGGGGCGAATGGGCGGCAACATCGTCCGCCGGCTGATGAGATCAGGCCATTCGGCCGTCGTCTACGACAAGGACGAAAAGGCGGTGGCAGCGCTCGCCACCGATGGTGCGGCCGGCGCAAAAACGCTGGAAGATTTTGTCGCAAAACTCGAAAAGCCGCGCACCGCCTGGGTGATGTTGCCGGCAGGCAAGATCACTGAGGCGACGATCGAGGCGCTCGCCAAACTGATGCAAGGAGGCGACGTCGTCATCGACGGCGGCAATACGTTCTGGCAGGACGACGTCCGCCGCGGCAAGGCGCTGAAAGAGCGCGGCATTCACTATATCGATGTCGGCACCTCGGGCGGCGTCTGGGGCATCGAGCGCGGCTATTGCATGATGATCGGCGGCGACAAGGCGGTGGTCGATTGGCTCGATCCGATCTTCGCCGCACTGGCGCCCGGCATCGGCGATATCCCGCGCACCCCCGGGCGCGAGGGATGCGATGCCCGGATCGAGCAAGGCTACATCCATGCTGGTCCGGTCGGCGCCGGACACTTCGTCAAGATGATCCATAACGGCATCGAATACGGCCTGATGCAGGCCTACGCCGAAGGGTTCGACATCCTGAAGAACGCCAATATCGAGGCGTTGCCGGTAGAACATCGCTTTGACCTCGACATCGCCGATATCGCCGAGGTGTGGCGTCGCGGCAGCGTGATCCCGTCATGGCTGCTCGATCTCACCGCGTCCGCGCTCGCGGAAAATCATGCGCTCGATCGTTATTCGGGATTTGTGGAAGATTCCGGCGAGGGCCGCTGGACCGTGAATGCCGCCATCGACGAAGCCGTCCCTGCCGAAGTGCTGACCGCAGCGTTGTTTGCGCGTTTCCGCTCGCGAAAAGAGCACACCTTCGCGGAAAAAATTCTCTCCGCGATGCGCGCCGGATTCGGCGGCCATCGCGAGCCGCTGCAGAGCGCGGCAAAGCCGAAGGCGTGATACGGATGCCCGACGGTCAAGTTACCCAGAGAAAACCCGACGCCAGCGCCTTCGTCATTTTCGGCGTCACCGGCGACCTGGCGCATCGGCTGGTCATCCCTTCACTCTACAATCTCGCCGCGGCCAATCTCCTGCCCGGCAAATTCTGCGTGGTCGGTGTTGCCCGCAACGGCATGTCGAACGACCAATTGCGCGACAGCCTGATGAAGGGCCTGCGCCAGTTCGCGACGCGGCCGGTGGACGACACTGTCGCCAAACGCCTGCTCGAATGCGTGACCTGCATCGAGGCCGACCCCAAAGATCCGGCCTCGTTCGATGCCATGCGAGCGCAACTCGACGAACTCGAATGCGCGCGGGATACCGGCGGCAACCGGCTGTTTTATCTCGCCACGCCGCCAGGCGCCTTCGCGCCGATCGCCCGCGAGCTCGGCCGCACCGGTTTGCTGCAGGAAAAAAACGGCGCCTGGCGCCGGCTGGTGGTGGAAAAGCCGTTCGGGACCGATCTCGCTTCCGCCAGAGCGCTGAACGGCGAACTCCTGAAGATCCTCGACGAGCACCAAATCTACCGGATCGATCACTATCTCGGCAAGGAGACGGTGCAGAACATCCTGGTGCTGCGTTTCGCCAATGGCATGTTCGAGCCGATCTGGAACCGCAATCACATCGATCACGTGCAGATCACTGTCGACGAAAAACTCGGCGTCGGGCACCGCGGCAGCTTCTATGATTCAACCGGCGCGCTGCGCGACATGGTGCCGAATCATCTGTTCCAGCTGTTGTCGCTGGTCGCGATGGAGCCGCCAATCCGTTTTGATGCGCATGCCGTGCGCACGGAAAAAGCCGAGGTGCTGGCGGCGATCCAGACCCAGAGCGAGACGGATGCGCTGAAGAACTCGGTGCGCGGCCAGTATCTCGGCGGCACGATCGACGATACTGCGATGGAGGATTATCGCAAGACCAAGGACGTCCAGGCCGACAGCACGACGGAAACCTATGCCGCGCTGAAGCTCGCCATCGACAATTGGCGCTGGGCCGGCGTTCCCTTCTATTTGCGCACCGGCAAGGCGTTGGGTCTCAAGCGCACCGAAGTCGCGATCAAGTTCAAGGAAGTGCCGTTCAAGATGTTCGCCTGCACGCCGGTCGACCGGCTGTCGCAGAACTATCTCGTCATCAGTATCGAACCCACCGAAGGCATCACCCTGCAATTCAATACCAAGGTGCCGGGACCTGCGATCACGATCGACGGCGTCGAGATGAAATTCCGCTACAAGGACTACTTCAAGGCCGAGCCCGCGACAGGTTATGAGACGCTGATCTATGACTGCATGATCGGGGACAATATTCTGTTTCAGCGCGCCGACAGCGTGGAGGCCGGCTGGCAGGCGGTGCAGCCGTTCCTCGATGCCTGGAACAAGGCCGGCGCCAAGGGACTCGAATACTACAAGGCCGGCAGCGAAGGTCCCGCCTGCGCAGATGAGCTATTGAAGCGCGACGGACGGAGCTGGCGAAAGCTTTGAGATGGACACAGGCGATCATCGCAAGATCATCACCGTCCCCGATCCGGTAACGCTCGCCAAAACGGCTGCGGATCGTATCCTGGCAAGGATCGCCGCGAACACCGGCCGTATCGCGATGTGTCTCGCCGGCGGGTCGAGCCCGAAAAAACTCTATGAGTTGCTCGCGACCGAACCCTATCGCGGCCGGATTCCCTGGGACCGCACCCACTGGTTCATCGGCGACGAGCGCTTTGTCCCGGCGAGCGATCCGCTGAACAACATGGCGATGGCGCGCGGCATCTTTCTCGATCGCTTTGCGCCCGCCTCCCATATCCATCCGATCCCGACCGATACTGGCAAGCCCGAAGAGAGCGCCGAACGCTATCAGCGCGAACTCAAATTGTTTTATGGCGCGGAGCGGTTGGACCCTGGCCGGCCGCTGTTCGATGTCGTGCTGATGGGGGTTGGGCCCGACGGCCATACCGCGTCGATCTTTCCCGAGTATCCGGCGCTATCGGAAACCGAACGCTGGGTCGTCGGGGTGCCACAGGCGCATGTCGCGCCCCTGGTGCCGCGGGTGACACTGACCTTGCCCGCGCTCGCCTCCTGCCGCGAAATGCTGTTCGAGGTCGCAGGACCAGACAAGCGCGCGATCTTGACGCGCGTAATCGATGGCGAGAACCTGCCGGCCGCCCGCGCGCACTCCATCGGCGAGACCATCTGGCTGGTGGACGCGGCCGCGCTCCCGGAGAATTTTCGTGGCTGACGAGAAGGAAATACCGTGCGCGCTGGTCGTAATGGGCGTTTCCGGCTCCGGCAAAAGCACGATCGCGGAAAAGCTGGCCGAGCGGCTCGGCTGGCGTTACGAGGACGGCGACAGGTTTCACCCCGCAGGCAACGTCGCCAAGATGAGCGCCGGCCAACCCCTGACCGACGAAGATCGCTGGCCCTGGTTGCAGGCCATCGCCGACGAGATCGACCGGGTCTGCAAGGCGGGCGAGCGTGCGGTGATCGCCTGCTCTGCGTTGAGGCGCGTCTACCGCGATGTCCTGGTGCATGGACGGCGCGACGTCCGCATCGTCTTCCTCAGCGGTACGCAAGCATTGATCGCGGACCGGCTTGCCGGGCGCAAGGGACACTTCATGCCGGCGGGGCTTCTCGACAGCCAATTCAAGACGCTGGAGCCGCCGGAGAAAAGCGAACATCCCGTGACCGTGTCGATCGACGCTTCGGTCGAGACCATCGTTGAGGACATCGTGCGTCAACTCAATCTCAATCCGGCCAGCCGCGGCGCCGCACGCAGGAAACATTCATGACCCGTATTGAGCTGGTGGTATCCGATGTCGACGGCACGTTATTGACCAAAGACAAGACCCTGACCGAAGGCGCGAAGGACGCGGCGCGGCGATTGCATGACGCCGGCATCGGCTTCACCATCGTTTCCAGCCGGCCGACCATCGGCATGGGCTTTCTGATCGAGCCGTTGGCGATCACGCTGCCCATCGGCGCGTTCAACGGCAGCTCGATCGTCGATGCCGCGCTCGAGCCGATCGAGCAGCACCTGATCCCCGCGTCGGTGGCGCAGCGCAGCCTCGATGTGCTCAACGAATTCGCGGTCGATATCTGGCTGTTCACCAACGAGAAATGGCTGACGCGCAAGCCCGAGGGCGAATACGTCCCGCTTGAAAAGCGCGCGATCAGGCATGATCCGACGATCATTGCGGATTTTGCGCCGCACCTCGCGAGCGCCTGCAAGATCGTCGGATCAAGCTCGGATGCGGCGTTGCTGAAGCGTTGCGAAGCCGCAATGCAACAGGCCGTAGGCACGCAAGCGACCGCCGTCCGCTCGCAAACCTATTACCTCGACATTACCCCGCCGGGCCATGACAAGGGCACGTTCGTGGGCGCGATGGCAAGGCGCCTTGGTATTTCGACCGACGCGGTCGCCACCATCGGCGACATGCAGAACGATCTTGCGATGTTCAAAAGGAGCGGCCTTTCGATCGCGATGGGCAACGCCACCGACGACGTCAAGAAGCAGGCGACGGAGGTGACGGCGTCGAACGAGGACGAAGGTTTTGCCAAAGCGATCGATATGATCTTGAGGAATAACGCGGCGCGTTAGACGACCCTTGGGGGCGGTACGCCCCGGAACTGACCAAGGTATTTTTTGGTCGCTTCGGTTCGCCGTGTCGTTCAGCCCTTTCGGCCGCCTTGCGGCGCGTCTACGAACACCACCGGCGTTCCTTTTTTGACACTGCTGCCCAAGAGACCGACGTCCCAATTCGTCAGCCGCACGCAACCGTGGGATTCGGATTTGCTGACCTTCGAAGGATTCGGCGTGCCGTGGATCCCGTATCCCTCCGCCGACAGCCCGATCCAGTATGATCCGGCCGGATTATTCGGCCCGGGCGGAATCGTGAACGCTCGTCTGGATTTGACGCCTTTGAATTTATAATCGGGATTATAGCGGTAGTTCGGGTTGGCATCGGCGGAGACGACCTTGAAACTGCCGTTTGGGGTCGGCTTCTCCTCGCTGCCCACGGTCGCGGGAAAGAAGGCGATCAGCGCACCCGACCGGTCGAACGCCTTGACCGTCTGCCGTGACTTGTCGACCTCGATCCGGCCAACGGTCAATTTGCCTTGTTTGTTGGCGACGTTGGCCACGAGAATGATTTCGCCGGCGCGATCGAATTTCTTGCCCGGGTTGAGAGCCTCCAGCAGCCCTTCGCTCATATGAAATTTTTCGGCGAGGGCTTCGCGCGGGCTGGTGTAGCTGAGCGCCTTGAGGTCTTTCATATCTTCCATCTTCGCAGGCAATTTTTCCAGGAACGGTCCCTTCAGATCGTTTTGGGAGATCGTGTATTCGACGATGACGGGATCCTTGCCGGTCGGCGCCAGCGCCGTCCAGATCTCCGGCGTCAGCGACTTGCCGGAGGCCAGGCCCTTCGCCTCGGCAAAGGCCCTCAGCGCCTTTTGCGCGTTTTCGCCGAGCTTGCCGTCGATTTCCCCGGGCGAAAACCTGGCCCGGTCCAGCAGAACCTGTGCCTTGACGACGACGGCATCGACCTTGTCTTCGCTGGGAGGCTTTGAGCCGAACTCTGCGTTGTTGACGGCCGCCGCATCAAGGCTGGCCCCCGCAGCCGGAAATACCAGCCAGCCCAAGAAAATGGTCGCGACTAACCAGCGCATCATCTTGTACCCTCCAGCGGGAGTTCCGACGACAATGAAGCTTGGGCTGGCAAGTTCCGCGCCTGCGCCTAGAAAGCGATGAGGGAGCTGGATTTCTCGGGGAGTCGTCCCGGCGAATAGACGCTCACGCCGACCGCTGCATCGCCGGCTTTTCTGACTTTCGGGCGTCGCTGAGGTTATGCGCGGTATTGATCAAGGCGATATGCGTCAGCGCCTGCGGGAAATTGCCGGTCTGGCGTCCCTCAGCCGAATCGAACTCCTCCGCCAGCAGTCCGAGATCACTCGCGACGCCAACCACGCGGTCGAACAATGTTTGCGCTTTGGCGACCTCGCCGGCGAGCACGTAGGCATCGGCAAGCCACAGGCTGCAGGCCAGAAACGCACCCTCGATCGGCTGCTTTTCATCGGAAATTTCGCGCGGGTCGTGCCGCAGCACAAATCCATCCCGCATCATGTATTTCTCGATCGCCGCGATCGTGCCGCGAACGCGCGGGTCGAAGGCGGGAAGGAAGCCCACCGCAGGCATCAGCAGGATGCTGGCATCCAGCAATTGGGAGCCATAGGATTCGACGAATGTATTCTGCTTGGGATCGAAGCCGTTTTCGCAGACATCAACACAGATCTCGTCGCGCAACATCCGCCAGCGATCGAGCGGCGCGTCAAATCCGAACCTTTCGGCGCTTTTGATGCCGCGGTCGAACGCAACCCAGGTCATGACTTTCGACGAAACATAATGCTTGCCCTCGCCGCGCCGCTCCCAGATGCCGTGATCAGGCTGGTCCCATACTTCGGCGAGATGTTCGATCACCGCGCGTTCCAGCGCCCAGGTTTCGTCATCGAGTTTCAGCTCGGCCATGCGTGACTGGTGAAACGCGTCGATCAGTTCGCCATAGACGTCGAGCTGCAGCTGGGCGTGCGCCGCATTGCCGACCCGGACCGGCTGCGCGCCTTCGTAGCCGGGCAACCAGGTAGCCTCCCATTCCAGGAGGCGCCGCTGGCCCATGATGCCGTACATGATCTGCATGTTCGAAGGCCAGCCGGCCGCGGCGCGCAGCAGCCAGTTATGCCAGGCGGAAGCTTCCTCGGTGTAGCCGGAGTTCATCAGCGCCAGCAGCGTAAATGTGGCGTCGCGCAGCCAGCAAAAGCGGTAGTCCCAGTTTCTGCTGCCGCCGAGCTTCTCCGGCAGCGACGTCGTCGGCGCCGCGACGATGCCGCCGGTCGGCTCGTAAGTCAGCGCCTTCAGCGTGATCAGCGATCGCATCACGAGATCGCGATGCTCGCCCTGATAGGTGCAGCGGCTGCACCATTCGGTCCAGAAATCCTCCGTCTCCTGCAAGGCCAGCGCGGGGTTGATCGGCTCCGGCAGCGGCAGATGTGACGGGCCATAGGTCAGCACAAAGGGAACGGTGCCACCCTCGCTCACCTCGAAATTCGCCACCGTGGTCAGATCCTCGCCGCGGATCTCGACCGGCGTTCGCAGCACGGTCATGTCCTGCCCGGCGATCGCCAGCAGCGCGCCATCTTCGGTTCGCCTGACCCAGGGAATGTCGATGCCAAACCCGAAGCGGATCACGAGCTGCATCTGCAGCTTCACCTTGCCCGTGACGCCGCGCACCAGCCGGACGACGTCGGAGGCTTTGCCGCGCGGCGGCATGAAATCGATCAGCGCGACAGTGCCGTTTGCTGTTTCAAACCTCGTCTCCAGGATCAACGTATTATCCCAGTAACGACGAGAGGATTTCTTGATCTCTTCGGCGGGCCTGATCATCCACCGGCCATTTCTGTTCGTGCCCAACAAGGCCGCGAAACAGGCATCGGAATCGAACGCGGGCCAGCACAGCCAATCGATCGATCCGTCACGGCCGACCAGCGCTGCGGTCTCGCAATCGCCGATCAGCCCATAGTCTTCTATCCTGCAAGACAACGCTGCTTTACCCGTTGAAAGTGCCTGCCCCTCAATCGTCCTTGCGCGCGCGTTCCCCGATCGCGGCCTTGAACGCGGCGACATTGATGGCGCCTGCAATTTCGTCGATCGCGAACGGCAACCGTTGCCGCCAGTTCGGATGTTGGTCGACGGTGCCGGGGATATTGGGCTGGTCGACCACGCCGAGCAGATCCTCCAGCGATATCGCCAGCAGACGTGATTTGGTCCGCGACAGGAATTTTACAACCGCGTTGAGATCGTGACGTTCGATACCGCTGTGCCGCAGCACGTCGTTGAGCATGGCCAGCGCGTGCCAGCGCGCATCGTCGCTTTCGCCGGGATCGATCCCAAGCGACCACTTCAGCTTCAGATCGCTGAAGGAGCGCCAGCCCGCATAGGTCGAGAGGTCGTGGGTATTGAAGGTGACAAGCGCGTTTGCCGCGTAATGATCGGGGCCACGGAAGCGGCCGTGATCGTCGCGCTCGAACATCATCACGAGATAGGACCAGATACCCCAATCGGCCATCTGCTCGCGAAAGCCTTCCGGCACGGTGCCGAGGTCTTCGCCGATCACGACGCACGCGTGCGTCACGCTTTCCTGCGCGGTCACCGCGAGCAGCGCCTCGAACGGCATCTGCACGTAAACGCCGCTATCGGCGGCAAAGCCGCGCGGCACCAGATAAAGCCGCTTCAAACCCAGCACGTGATCGAGCCGGATCGCGCCGGCGTGGCGCATCGAGGCCCGCAGCATGTCGCGGAACGGTGCAAAGGATTGCATGGCGAGACCGGCCGCATTGAATCCGGCAAGGCCCCAGTTCTGGCCCATGGTGTTCAATGGGTCGGGCGGCGCACCGACCGCGAGATGGCGCGAGATCGCCGCCTGCTCGTTCCAGGCGTCGAAACCGTCGGATTGCACGCCGACCGCGACATCGAGATACAGACCGACCTTCATCCCCAGATAATCCGCAAGCTGCTTGCAGGACCGCAATTGCTGGTCGGCGATCCATTGCACGAATTCGACGAACTCGACCTCGCGCCGGCCGGGGCCCGCGCGCAATTTGGCGCAGTTATCGTCATCCGGCCGCCGCCATTCCTCCGGCCACTCCCACCACGGCTTGTTGAAGCGATGCCGCAGCACCTCGAAGCAAGCGAAACGCGACAGTAGCGGCGCCCGCTCGGCGCAGAATTTCGCGAAATCCTCCCTGCGGACGGATTTCGCCTCGGCGGAAAACCTCTTGAACGCCGATCGCAGCGCACGCCATTTCAATCCGGCGATAGCGACATAGTCCACAACGGGGCTGTGCCTAAGTCTCGGCGTCGTTTCGCAGGCCTCCGGAAAGCCGTCTGCCGAGAATTCCGGGATCTTCTCGACGTCGATATAAAGCGCGTTCAGGAACAGCCGGCTGTTCGGCGAATAGGGGCTGCAATCGGCGGGCCGGTCGTCGAACAGCGCATGCAGCGGATTGAGGCCGATACCGTCGGCACCCAAATCGTTCGCAAGCTCGATCAACGCTTCGAGGTCGGTGAAATCGCCCATGCCCCAGTTGCGCACCGAGCGGACGCCGTAAAGCTGCACGGCGAGCAGCCAGCTGCGGTCGAAATCGCCGCCAAAGGCGCGTGGCGGCGCGACAATCAGGGGGACCTCTTCCGAACAGCCGCTATCTGCCAGATGCAGCCGGTAGGAGCCGACCGGTATCTCCTGCGGCCAGGCGATGACGGGATCACGGGTCTCGCCGTCGGCGATAACCTTAAGATCGGCCATAATTTTCCAGCGCACCGGGAACGTGGCAGCCTGCGAGAGTTCGCTCCGCGCGGCGTGGCCGGAACGAATCACCACCGGCCCGCCGAGCAGGCGGGAGGGCACCTGGGCCGGCATGGCGTCGAGGATGATCTTCAACGCGGCCTCGCCGGTCACACGATGGTGACCTTGGCCGTCGGTGAATTCGGTCAAGATTCCCAGAGTTTCAGCTTGGGCAAAAAGGTTCATTCGGCACACGGTTTGCACGCAACAGGCGGGGGATGTCGCGAAATTGTCCAAGTTTAGCAAGGGGATAGAAGGTATCTAACGTTCCGTCCTCCCCGCCGTTCCCCAGGAACCAATGCCCCGTGAGCGGCTTTGTATATAGGATGGGAATGTCCTCCCGAGGGCGGGACGTCATTTTCATATCAGTGGCGGCATCACCGTGAACAAAACAACGCAAACTGTCGAGAGTGCCGGTCGCACTTTCCATATCGAGGATGTTTATCCACTGATTGACGGCGGCCGTTTTCCGGTTAAACGGATCGTCGGCGAGCGCGTCGAAATTTGGGCGGATATCTATCGCGACGGGCACGATGTGACCGCCGCAGCCCTGATTTGGCGCCACGAGCGTGAGCACGAATGGCACCGTGAGTCGATGACCCCTGACAGCAACGACCGCTGGAGCGGATCGTTCGTGCCGGACCAGTTGGGTCGCCATGTCTATGCGATCGAGGCCTGGACCGACGAATTCGCCACCTGGCGCCGTGGATTTGAATTGAAGCAGAAGGCTGGCGTCGACGTCACGCTGGATGCCATCGAGGGCGCGGGTATGCTGACCAAGGCACAGGGCGGCGGACACGAGGCGACCGCGGTGATCCTGAAGCAATGCGAAGAATATCTGCAGACCGGCGACACAGCTCCGTTGCTGACCCCGGAATTGCAAGACGCCATGGCCGAAGGCCAGTTCCGTCCCGACCTCACGCGATCGCAATTATTTCCCTTGGTCGCCGACCGGCCAAGGGCGCGGAGCGGCGCCTGGTATGAGATGGTACCCCGCAGCCAGGGCAACATTGCGGGCCAGCATGGCACGTTCAAGGATTGCATCGCGCGGCTGCCGGACGTCGGTGCGATGGGTTTTGACGTGATCTATTTCACGCCGATCCATCCGATCGGAATGACCAATCGCAAGGGCCGCAACAATGCGGTGACGGCGGCCGAGGGCGATCCCGGCAGCTTCTATGCAATCGGTGCCGCCGAAGGCGGCCATGACGCCGTGCATCCGGAATTGGGCAAGCTTGAGGATTTTCGCGAGTTCGTGGCGGCCTGCCAATCGCTCGACATCGAAGTCGCGCTCGACTTCGCCGTGCAGTGCTCGCCCGACCATCCCTGGCTGAAACAACATCCGCAATGGTTCAGGCGCCGGCTGGACGGCTCGATGCGCTATGCGGAAAACCCGCCCAAGAAATACGAGGACATCGTCAACCCCGATTTCGCATCCGAAGATGCCGGTGCGCTATGGAATGCGCTGCGCGACGTGGTGCTGTTCTGGATCGATCAGGGAGTGAAGATTTTTCGGGTCGACAATCCCCACACCAAACCCTTCCGGTTCTGGGAATGGCTGATCCGCGAAGTTCAGCTTGAGCAGCCGGATGTGATCTTCCTCGCGGAAGCCTTCACGCGGCCGAAACTGATGAAGGGCCTCGCCAAGCTCGGCTTCACCCAGTCCTACACGTATTTCACCTGGCGCACCCAGAAATGGGAGTTCGAGCAATATCTCAGCGAATTGACCGGTTATCCCGAGCGCGATTTCTATCGCCCGAATTTCTTCGTCAATACGCCCGACATCCTGCCTTATCATTTGCAGGGCGGCGAGACCTGGATGTTCAAATCCCGCGTCGCGCTGGCGGCGACGCTTTCGAGCACTTACGGCATCTACAACGGCTTCGAACTGCTCGAGCACGAATCGCTCCCGGGCCGCGAAGAATATCTGGATTCCGAAAAATACGAGATCAAGGTTCGCGATTGGGACAAGCCCGGCAACATCAAGCCGTATATAAGCGACCTCAACCGCATCCGCCGCGCCAACACGGCGTTGCAACAGACCAGCAATTTGCGCTTTATCGGAATTGAGGACGGCAATGTCATCGGTTTCGTCAAGGAGTCCGTAGATCAGACCAACATTGTAGCCGTGGCGATTGCGTTATCGCGCGACGTGCACGAATTCTGGCTGCATCTCGGCGACATCAAGGTCGGCGTCGGCGATGAACGGCGTCCTGTGGCGGCCGTGGAAAACCTGATGACCGGCGAGCGGTCGGCGGTGGAATGGGGCGGCATCCGCCTGCGCATCGATCCGGCGCACGACCCCGCTTTGCTCTTCCGCTGTCTGGCGTAAGATAGCCGCATGAACGTGCTGCCGTCCATCGATGCCAAGGAATTGCCGGTCGCCGAGATCGGCGATGAGCTGTGGTACAAGGACGCCATCATCTACCAGCTTCACGTCAAGGCCTTTGCCGACAGCAACAATGACGGCATCGGCGATTTCGCAGGCCTCACGGAAAAACTCGGCTATCTGCAGGACCTCGGCGTCACCGCACTTTGGTTATTGCCGTTCTATCCCTCGCCCGGCCGCGACGACGGCTACGACATCGCCGATTACGGCGATATCAATCCGGATTTCGGGACGCTGAAGGATTTCAAGCGCTT
Organism: Bradyrhizobium sp.; assembly: GCA_049674245.1. Taxonomy (GTDB): domain Bacteria; phylum Pseudomonadota; class Alphaproteobacteria; order Rhizobiales; family Xanthobacteraceae; genus Bradyrhizobium. The sequence goes on from JBATYU010000406.1 coordinate 25,622, forward strand.
CATTCAGGAAGCCAAAAAGCGCGGCCTCAAGGTCATCACCGAACTCGTCATCAACCACACTTCCGACCAGCACGACTGGTTCAAGCGCGCCCGCCGCAGCGATCCGAAATCGAGTGCGCGCAACTGGTATGTCTGGAGCGACACCGACCAGAAATACCAGGGCACCCGGATCATCTTCACCGACACCGAAAAGTCGAACTGGACCTGGGACCCGGAAGCCGGCCAGTTCTACTGGCACCGCTTCTTCTCGCACCAGCCGGATTTGAATTTCGACAATCCGCGCGTGGTCAGCGCCCTGATCCAGGTGATGAAACGCTGGCTCGATGCCGGCGTCGACGGTTTCCGCCTCGACGCCATTCCCTATCTGTGCGAGCGCGATGGCACCAACAACGAGAACCTGCCCGAGACCCACGCCATCATCAAGAAATTGCGCGCCGAGCTCGATGCTTACTCGAGGGGCAAGGTGCTGCTGGCGGAGGCCAATCAATGGCCGGAGGACGTCCAGGAGTATTTCGGCCAGGGCGATGAATGCCAGATGGCCTATCACTTCCCGCTGATGCCGCGCATCTACATGGCGATCGCGCAGGAAGACCGCTTTCCGATCACCGATATTCTGCGCCAGACGCCGGATATTCCCGCCAACTGCCAATGGGCGCTGTTCCTGCGCAACCATGACGAACTGACGCTGGAGATGGTGACCGACGTCGAGCGCGACTATCTGTGGTCGACCTATGCCAACGATCCCCGCGCCCGCATCAATGTCGGCATTCGCCGACGCCTGGCGCCGCTGATGGACAATGACCGGCGCAAGATCGAATTGATGAATTCGCTTTTGTTGTCGTTTCCGGGCACGCCGATCATCTATTACGGCGACGAGATCGGCATGGGCGACAACATCTATCTCGGCGACCGCAACGGCGTGCGCACGCCAATGCAGTGGACGCCGGACCGCAACGGCGGCTTTTCCCGCGCCGATCCGGCGCGGCTTTACGCGCCGACAATTATGGACCCGGTCTACGGCTATGAGGCGGTCAATGTCGAGGCGCAGTCGCGCAGCCTGTCGTCACTGTTGAACGCCACCAAGCGGCTGATCTCGGTGCGCAAGTCGACACTGGCGTTCGGCCGCGGCAGCATGACATTCATCCGTCCGACCAATCGCGCGGTGCTTGCCTATGTCAGGCAGTATCAGGATGAGGTTATCCTCTGCGTCGCCAATCTGTCGCGTTCCGCGCAGGCGACCGAACTTGACCTTTCCGCCTTCAAGGGGCGGATACCGCTGGAGATGCTCGGCCGTACGCGATTTCCCGCGATCGGCGAGCTGCCTTACATGATCACGCTTTCGCCTTTCGGCTTCTACTGGTTCCAGCTCCAGGAGCCGGACAAGTCGGAGCCGGTCGTGCCGCACGCCGTGCCGGAATTCGAGACTCTGGTCGTGCCGCTCAATTCGACCTGGGTGTCGCTCGCCCGCACCCGCAGCGTATTCGAGCGCGACGTCTTGCCCGGGCATCTGGCGCGCACGCGCTGGTATCCGGAGTATTCGCCGGCCAACATCCGTCCGACGCTGACGTCGGCCATCCCGTTCTGCGACATCGGCGACAACCGGCCCTACCTGACTTTCTTCGAAGCGACGCAGCGCGGCTTCACCCAACGTTATGTGCTGCCGATGCAGATCGAGTGGGTGCGGTTCGACCGCGAGCGCTATAATCCGCGCGCGTTCTCGGCCGTGCGCCAGGGCGCGCGCGAAGGAACGCTGCTGGATGTCGCGACCGATCATATCTTCATCGCGCTGTTGTTGCGCAACCTGCGCGAGGTTTTGACAGTCGAGGAAAACGGCTTGCGCCTTGAGTTCAGGCCGACCAGCAAGTTTTCCGACAAGCCGATCCGGCAGCCCGAGCGCATCCGCGCGGTCAATACCGAACAGTCCAACAGCACGGCGCTGGTGGATAGCGACTACGTGGTCAAGATCTATCGCAAGCTCGAGACTGGCCCCAATCCCGAGATTGAAATCGGCTGGTATCTCACCGAGGTCGCAGGCTTTGCCAATACGCCAGCGCTGCTCGGTAGCGTCGAGTTTGTCGAAGGCAATCAACGAAGCGCGATCGGGATCGTGCACGCCTTCGTCCAGAACCAGGGCGACGGCTGGACCGTGACCTCGGCCTATCTCGATCGCTTCGTCGACGAGCAGCGGTGGCTGCCGGCTTCTGAATTTCCCGGCAACCGCGAAGAGCAGGTCCCCTATCTGCGTTACATGTCGCAGGCCGGGCGCCGCGTCGCCGAGATGCACGTCGCACTCGCCGCTAACTCCGGGCTCGCCGACTTTGCGCCGGAGCCGACCCGGCCCGAAGACGTGCAGCGCTGGATCGGCGAGATCATGGCCCGGGGCGAGCGGGTTTTCGAAGCGCTGCAGCAACACCGCGACGGCAGCAGGGAAGCCGATCGCCCGCTCGTCGACGAGATGCTGGCACAACGCGCAGGCTTGCATGCTCGCCTGAACGCGCTGCTGCCCAGGGATATCGACGGCCTGAACATCCGCCATCACGGCGACTTCCATCTTGGGCAGATGTTGATCGTCAAGGACGACATTTTCATCATCGATTTCGAGGGCGAACCTCGCCGCCCGCTTGCCGAGCGCCGGCGCTAGGCACCGGCGGCGCGCGACGCCGCGGGGCTGATCCGCTCGATCGACTATTCGGTGACGAAGGCGTTGGAGCGTGCGCTGAAGATAGCGCCCGACGAGCATGGCAAGCTCGCAACCGCGCTTGCGCAATGGCGCGATCGTTCCACCGACGCCTTCCTCGCCGGCTACCGCGAGGCCATGACAAATCACCTGCTGTGGCCCGCAGATCCCCATGCGGCCACCGACCTGCTCAATTTCTTCCTGCTGGAAAAGACGTTCTACGAGCTGGAATACGAGCTGTCCCACCGGCCGGATTGGCTGCGCGTGCCGCTAATCGGAATGCTTCGAATTCTGTCCGAGCCTGAGAGTGTAGCCTCATGACCAAACTGCCAGCCGAGGCCCATGCAATCATCGAAGGCCGCCACTCCGACCCCTTCCACTATCTCGGCCTCCATAGAGAAGGCGACAAAAGCGTCGTGCGCGCGTTTCTTCCGCAAGCTTCCAGGGTGGAAGCCGTCGGCGAACGCGGCGAGACCGCAAAGCTCGCGCGCATTCACGACGCAGGATTGTTCGCCGGCGCGTCGCCGAACGGCTCGAAGCGCTACCAGCTCCGCGCCCAATTCGGCGAAAAAATCGTCGATCTCGACGATCCCTACCGCTTCCCGCCGGTGTTGAGCGACTTCGATCTCTATCTCCTGGGCGAAGGGACCGATCAGCGCCTTTACGACAAGCTCGGCGCGCACCCCCTGACGCTTGATGGCGTCGACGGTGTCGCCTTTGTCGTGCTCGCACCGAATGCGCGGCGGGTCAGCGTGGTCGGCGACTTCAATTTTTGGGATGCGCGGCGGCATCCGATGCGCGTGCGCGGCGTCGGCTATTGGGAATTGTTCATTCCGCGCGCCAGGCCGGGCGATCATTACAAGTTCGATATCATAGGACCGAACGGCCAGCATCTGCCGCAAAAGTCCGATCCGCTCGCCTTTGCCGCGGAAATGCGTCCGAAGACCGCTTCCATCGTATTCGACGAGACGAAGATACCGCGTCCGCGGCCGGCGCGCGCCGGCGTCAATGCGCTCAGCGCGCCGGTTTCGATCTACGAGGTTCATCTCGGCTCGTGGCGGCGCAAGGGCAACAATGAGTGGCTGACCTACCGCGACCTCGCCGAACAGCTCCCGGCCTACGCGTGCGACCTCGGCTTTACCCATGTCGAATTTCTCCCCGTCAACGAGCATCCGTTCGACGGCTCGTGGGGATATCAACCGACCGGCCTATATGCGCCGACCAGCCGGTTCGGCTCGCCCGCCGATTTCGCCGCGCTGGTCGATGCCTGCCACCGCGAAGGCCTCGGGGTGATGCTCGACTGGGTGCCCGGACATTTCCCGGACGATCCGCACGGGCTTGGCCATTTCGACGGCACCGCACTTTACGAACACGCCAACCCCCTGCAGGGCCGCCATCTCGACTGGGGCACGCTGATCTACAATTACGGCCGCACCGAAACCGTGAATTTCCTGGTGTCGAACGCGCTGTTCTGGCTGGAGCGTTATGGCGTCGACGGGTTGCGGGTCGACGCGGTCGCTTCCATGCTCTATCTCGACTACAGCCGGCCCGCCGGCGGCTGGATCCCGAACAAATATGGCGGGCGGGAAAATCTGGAAGCGATCGAATTCCTGCGCCGCTTCAATACCGAGCTGTTTGCCCGCTTCCCGCACGCGACCACGGCCGCCGAAGAATCCACCGCATGGCCGCAGGTGTCGCGCCCGGTCGAATATGGCGGGCTTGGCTTCGGCTATAAATGGAACATGGGCTGGATGCACGACACGCTGAAATATATCAGCAAGGATCCGATCCACCGCAAATACCACCACGGCGACATCCTGTTCGGCCTGCAATACGCGTTCTCGGAGAATTTCATCCTGCCGCTGTCGCATGACGAGGTCGTCCACGGCAAAGGCTCGATTCTCGGCCGCATGCCGGGCGACGACTGGCAACGCTTTGCAAATTTGCGCGCCTATTACAGCTTCATGTTCGGCCATCCCGGCAAGAAGCTGATGTTCATGGGCTGCGAGTTCGGCCAGGAGCGCGAATGGAGCCACGACCATTCGCTGGACTGGCACCTCCTGAAACAGAAGAAATATGCCGGCGTGCAGTCTCTGATCCGCGATCTCAACCGGCTCTATCGCACCCTGCCCGCGTTGCACGAGCGGGATTGCGACCCGGCCGGTTTTGACTGGATCGTCACCGAGGATTTTGATCACAACGTGTTTGCCTGGCTGCGCAAGGGCAACGACGCGCGCGCGCGCTGCCTGGTCGTCGTGAATTTCTCGCCCAACGTATATTACAACTACCGCGTCCGCGTGCCGTTCGCCGGCAAGTGGCATGAGGTCCTCAATTCGGATTCTGCCCATTATGGTGGCAGCAATGTCGGCAATGTCGGCGAAGTCCGGACGCTTGACGGGTTAATACCCGAACTCAATTTGACCATCCCGCCGCTGGCCGCGATTTTTCTCGTACCGGAAAGCTGAGGCATGCGTTTGTCTGCCGGAACCTTCTCGCGTCTCGGCGCAAGCTGGGACGGTCGGGGCACCAACTTTGCGTTGTTCTCCGCCAACGCCGAGAAGGTCGAGCTTTGCCTGTTCGACAGCCAGGGCCGGCGCGAGCTCGAGCGCATCGAGTTGCCCGAACGAACCGAGGACGTCTGGCACGGCTATCTCAACGACGTCTCGCCCGGGCAGCTTTATGGCTACCGCGTTCACGGCCCCTATGAGCCCGAGCACGGCCACCGCTTCAACCCCAACAAGCTGTTGCTCGATCCGTATGCCAAGCGGCTCGCCGGGCGGCTGGTCTGGAGTGATGCGCATTTCGCTTACCGCACCGGCAGCGCGCGCGAGGACCTGTCGTTCGACCGCCGTGACAATGCCCGCGGCATGCCGAAGGCGGTCGTGGTCGACGAAACTTTTAATTGGGGCCGGCGCGAGATACGCCCCGCGATCCCCTGGGAAGACACCATCATCTATGAGGCGCATGTCAAGGGCCTGACCCAGACGCGCCAGGATGTGCCGCCGAACCTGCGCGGCACCTATGGCGGTCTGTCTTCCCCCGCGATGGTCGAGCATTTCAAGCGCCTCGGCGTCACCACAATCGAATTGCTGCCAATTCACGGGCTTATCGATGACCGCGTACTGGTCGAAAGGAAGCTCTCGAACTATTGGGGCTACAACACGCTGTCATTCTTCGCGCCCGAGCCGCGCTATGCGCAGGACAACCCGCTCGATTCCTTTCGCACCACGGTGGCCCGGCTGCATGACGCCGGCATCGAGGTGATGCTCGACGTCGTCTATAACCACACCGCCGAAGGCAATCATCTGGGACCGACGTTGTCGTTCCGCGGCATCGACAACGCCTCATACTACTGGCTGAACCGGGAAAACCCCCGCTATTACGACGATTTCACCGGCTGCGGCTGTTCCGTCAATCTCACCCATCCGCGGGTGCTGCAGATGGTGATGGATTCGCTACGCTATTGGGTCGAGGTCTGCCACGTCGACGGCTTCCGCTTCGACCTCGCAACGACCCTGGCGCGCGGCCCGAACGGATTTGACCCCAACTCCGCATTCTTGACCGCGGTCCGCCAGGACCCGGTGCTGGCTTCCGTCAAGCTGGTCGCCGAACCCTGGGACCTCGGGCTCGCCGGCTATCAGGTCGGCGCGTTTCCCTCGCAATGGTCGGAGTGGAACGATCGCTATCGCACCGCGATGCGACGTTACTGGAGCGGCGAAGGCAGCCTGATCGGCGAAGTGTCGAGCCGCATGACCGCTTCCTCCGACCTGTTCCACCATGACAGCCGCGGCCCTCGCGCCAGCGTCAACCACATTACCGTCCATGATGGTTTTACGCTCGCAGACTTGTTCAGTTACAAGGAGAAACACAACGAAGCCAACGGCGAAGGCAATCGCGACGGCGCAAACGAAAATCACAGCAACAATTGCGGCCATGAGGGGCCGACCGACGATCTCGCGATCGTCGCGCTGCGCCGTCAACTGCGAAAAAACCAGCTCGCGTGCCTGTTGCTGGCACAGGGCATGCCGCTGATCCTCGCCGGCGACGAGGTCGGCAACTCGCAGTCCGGCAACAACAACGCCTATTGCCAGGACAATGAAGTCGGCTGGGTCGGCTGGGAAAATCTCGCCAAGGAGGGCGAGGACCTGGTCGATTTCATCGGCCATTTGACCGCGCTGCGCCGACGTTTTGGGCAGATCCGCACCCATCACTGGCTCGACGGGCGCCGCGCCGATGGCTCTTATGGCGTGTTGTGGCTGACGCCCGCGGCCGAGGAAATGAAGGAATCCGACTGGCAGTTTCCGGAAGGCCGGTTTCTTTCTTACGTGCTGGGACCGGTAGAACAGGGACAGGCACCGATCTTTGTCGTGCTCAACGCCGTTCCCGAAGAGATCGCATTCAAATTGCCGAAGATGAATGAATACAAGAGCTGGCAACAGGTTCTCAATACGGCCGACACCAAACAGACGACGACCGGTTTTGCCGCGGGAGCGGACGCCAAGGCGCCTCCCCGCTCGGTACTTGCCTTTGCAGGTTCGGCATGAATGAGCGGCAGTTCGGCGCGCGGCCGACAAGGGACGGCACGTTGTTTCGGCTGTGGGCGCCGGCGGCAAAGCGCGTCGACCTGCTGCTGCAAAAACCTCACCCGATGCAACGCGGCGACGATGGCTGGTTCGCTGTCGACATCACCGGCATCGGCGCCGGCGCACGCTACAAATTCCGGATCGACGACGAGGTCGACGTGCCCGATCCGGCCTCCGGGTTTCAGCCCGACGATGTCTTTGGCCCCAGTGAAGTGATCGATCACGCAAGCTACCTATGGCGTGCCGCGGATTGGCGCGGACGGCCGTGGCAGGAGACCGTGCTGATCGAAACCCATGTCGGCACCTTCACGCCGGAAGGCAGCTACCGCGCGATGATCGAAAAACTCGATCATCTGGTGCAAACCGGAATCACGGCGCTTGAACTGATGCCGCTTGCGGATTTCGCAGGGACGCGCGGCTGGGGTTATGACGGCGTGCTGTGGTACGCGCCTGACAGCGGCTACGGCCGTCCCGAGGATCTGAAAGCCCTGATCGACGAAGCGCATTTGCGCGGGCTGATGGTGTTTCTCGATGTGGTCTATAACCAGTTCGGCCCCGAGGGAAATTATCTCGGCCGTTACGCGCCAAATTTCTTCACCGAGGCCCAGACGCCGTGGGGCCGCGCGATCGATTACCGTGTGCGAGAGGTGCGCGCCTTCGCGATCGAGAATGCGCTGAACTGGCTGCGCGAGTATCGCTTCGACGGGCTGCGGCTGGATGCGGTCAACACCATCGTTGAGATGGGCGACATCCCGATCCTGCACGATCTCAGCATAGCGGTCGGTAAGCTTGCCGCGGAAAGCCACCGCCACATCCATCTGGTGCTCGAAAACGGCGACAACCGCGCAAGCCTGCTCGATCCCGCGCAAGAGGTGCCGCGCGGCAAATACCGCGGGCAATGGAATGACGATTATCATCACGCCTGGCATGTGATGCTGACCGGCGAAGCCCAGGGCTACTACGGCGACTATCAGCGCTCGCCGCGGCAGGACTTGGCGCGGGCGCTTTGCTCGGGCTTTGTCTATCAGGGCGAAGCCGCCGCCTTTTGGGGCGGCAAGCGGCGCGGCGAACCGAGCGGCGCCCTGCCGCCTTCAGCCTTCGTCAGCTTCCTGCAAAACCACGACCAGATCGGCAACCGCGCGCTTGGCGACCGGCTCGAGAGCATCGCCGATCCAAGGAAAATCGAAGCAGCGCTTGCCGTCACCTTGCTGGCGCCGATGACGCCGATGCTGTTCATGGGCGAGGAATGGGGATCGAAATCACCGTTTCCCTTCTTCTGCGATTTTAAGGGCGAGCTTGCCAACGCCGTTCGCGAGGGGCGGCGCAGAGAATATGACTGGGCCTACGCCAAATACGGCAATGAGGTGCCTGATCCGCTGACAACAGCAACATTTCAATCGGCCGTTCTCGATTGGCAAGCGCGTGAAGCGCCGGCGGGACAACGACGGCTGGCACTGGTGCGGGAGCTGCTTGCGATCCGGCAGCGAGAAATCGCTCCCAGGTCAGCCGGCACGGCCTTTGGCGACGCGCACGCGGAAGACAACGGTCTTCTCACCGCAAGCTGGCGCATCGCCGATGGCGCGATGCTGCGTCTGACAGCTAATCTATCGGCAAACCAGATTGCGCACACCTCAACTCACGCGACCGGCACGCCGATTTGGGGCGGCAAAGCCGGCGGCCTGCTTCCGCCCTGGTCGGTGTTCTGGCGCATCGGGGACTAGCAATGCCTCCGGCCATTCCGATCGCGACCTATCGCCTGCAACTGACCGCGGATTTCGGTTTCGAGAAGGCCGCCGAAATCGTTCCCTATCTCAACGCGCTTGGCATCACGCATCTCTATGCCTCGCCGTTCATGCAGGCGCGCAAAGGCTCGGCCCACGGCTACGACATCATTGACCACACCAAGCTGAACCCCGAGCTCGGCGGCGAAGCCGGCTTCGAACGATTGAGCCGGGCGCTGAAACAGCACGATCTCGGCCTGATCCTCGACTTCGTGCCCAATCATGTCGGTGTGCATTTCGCCGACAATCCATGGTGGCTCGACGTGCTGGAATGGGGCCGGGCCTCGCCGCACGCCGTCTCATTCGACATCGACTGGGAGCAATTGCCCTATCGTGCGCGCGGCGGGGTGCTGCTGCCGATCGTCGGCTCGTCCTATGGTGAGGCGCTGGAGCGCGGCGAGATCAAACTCCGCTACGATGCCGCCGAAGGCAGTTTTTCCACCTGGTATTTCGAACATCGGCTGCCAATCGCGCCGGAGCGCTACGGCGAGATGTTGCGAGTGATCGTGCGGGAAGCCGGGGCGGAAGCAAGCGAAGCGGGAAGACGCATCCTCGAACTCGCGGCACGCTACGAGGGATTGCGTCATCCCAATCGCGAGGAGGCGCCTTCCTTCAAGGCCGAGCTAAAGAGCATCGCGGGCAGCGCCGAGATCATCGCGCGGGGACTGGCCGCCTATCGCGCAGGGCCGGATCGCGCCGCGCCGGCGCTGCATCATCTCTTGGAACGCCAGCACTATAAACTCGGGCATTGGCGGCTCGCTTCCAGCGACATCAACTACCGCCGCTTTTTCGACGTCAATACCCTCGCGGGCCTGCGGGTCGAGGATGCCAGCACGTTTGCGGCCATCCACCGCCTGGTCAAGAAACTCATTGAAGAAGGCAAATTGCAGGGCCTGCGGCTCGATCACATCGATGGCCTGCGCGATCCCGCGCAATATTTCCAAAGGCTGCGTCGCCTGATCCGGGACGCCCAAGGCGGCGACGCCAGACCGTTCTACATGGTGATCGAAAAAATTCTGGGCGAGCACGAGAAGCTGCATCGCTTTGCCGGCGTCCACGGCACCACGGGCTATGACTGGATGAATGCCATTACCCAGGTCCTGCTCGACGGCAGCGGCCTCGATCAACTCGACGAGGTGTGGCGGCAGATCAGCAATCGGCCACCCCAGCTCGAGCCGATCTTGAAAGACGCCAAACGCAGGGTTCTAGGGACCCTCTTGACCAGCGAGTTCACGGTGTTGTCGCGGCTGCTCGCGCGCATCGCCGCCGGACAATACGTGACCCGCGACTATTCCGCCGACAGCCTGCGGCAGGCGCTGGAGCTCTATGTACTGCACTTCCCGGTCTATCGCACCTATCTGACTTCAGCTGGTCCGACAGCGCATGACCGTGCGTTGATCTCGGAGACGATCGAACGCGCGCGAGCCGACTGGTTTGCCGCTGACGAAGGCATTTTCGATTTCCTGCGCGATACCCTGACCATGGACCTGATCAAGCCGGGAAGGCCGCCGCACGGCAAGCCGCGTGTGCGCCGCTTTGCGCTCAAGGTGCAGCAATTCACCGGTCCGCTGATGGCGAAGTCGCTCGAGGATACCGCGTTCTATCGCTATCACCGTTTGCTGGCCCTGAACGAGGTCGGCGGCGATCCTTCCGCCAAGGCGCTTTCGATCGACGCCTTTCACCAGATGATGCGGGCGCGCGCAAAAGAATGGCCGTACGGCATGACATCGACCGCGACACACGACACCAAGCGCGGCGAGGATGCGCGCGCCAGATTGGCGGTGTTGACAGAACTCCCTGGCGAATGGACCAGCGCGGTGGCGCGATGGAAAGTCCTGAACGCGCCGCATCTCGTCACCGAGGGCAACCTGCGCGCGCCGTCGGCGACGGCAGAGTACATGCTGTATCAGGCGCTGCTGGGTGCGTGGCGGCCGGGCGAACACGATAGTTCCTTTATCGAGCGGATACGGGCCTATGCGCTGAAGGCCACGCGCGAGGGCAAAGAGGAAACAAGCTGGCTCAATCCCCACCAAACCTATGAGGCGGGGCTGACAACCTTCATCGCGCGAATCTTGGATCGCGCCGTCTCCGCCGAATTCCTGGACTCGCTTGAAACTTTTGGCCGGCGCATCGCACTCTTGGGTGCGTTGAATTCGCTGAGCCAAGTCACGTTGAAGGCGACCATGCCCGGCGTGCCCGACTTCTATCAGGGCACCGAGTTCTGGGACCTGTCGCTGGTCGATCCCGACAACCGCCGGCCGGTCGATTTTGCCGCCCGCGCGGCTGCGCTCGTCTCACTGCGCGAACCCGACTGGCAAGACCTCACGGCCAACTTGACCAACGGTCACCTGAAGCTGGCCTGGACCCGGCATCTCCTGAAACTGCGGACCGAACTCGCGGAGGTCTTCACCTATGGCGACTATCAACCGCTCGAAGTCAGCGGGCCGCATCGCGACCACATCATTGCCTTTGCGAGACGCCGCGGCCGCAGTGCAGCGATATCCGTCGTTGCAAAATCGTTCGCGCCGTTCACGGAAAGTGGCCGCGCCTGGCCGCGCGCGGAGGTCTTTAACGCTGCGCTCGACGTAAGAGGCTATTCGGTGGAAGGCTTTGCGGAGGCCGATGCGACGGAGCTGCGCCTCTGCGATCTCTTCAGGCATCTGCCGGCGGCGGTTTTGAAGGCAAGGTTCGTCGGCGCCGCACAGCCGGCGCGAAAGCGCGCTCACGTCCCTAGCTTGCCCTAAACGCGAAAGGCCGCCCGGGATCAAGGCCGGGCGGCCCTGGCGGATGTCGTGCCGACTCAAGGTCGGTTCCCTCCCCCGCTGGAGTGAATGATCCGGGAAATTCGTTACCAGCAAGCGAACGAAATTCACCGCGCGCAGGTTTTTCATTCGTTGCTGCGATGCGAAATCACCCAATCAATTGCGTTTGGTCAGCAGCAGACGACCACGGTTCTGGATCGCGACTTGCGCTACCTCGGCAAAGCGCTGCAACAGCCACGGCAACGTCACCTCCAGCCGGACGTGGTCGTCCTCAACATCGAGGTGACCCGCGGCGGCCTGCCCGAGCGCGCGTACCCGGAAGACCATGCGATTGTCTTGCCATCGTTCCTCGTCGACCTTCAACACCGGAATGCTGGTGGCGGCGCGCGTCAACCCGGCCTTGAGGCGACGCGTCGCCTCCTCGCGGCCAAGGCGATGCGGGATGGAAACGACAAGCGGGGCGGACATCGCAAATCCTCCTTCGATCCAACGTCATGTAGTTCGATCGCGTTCGAAAGGAAGAGATTGTCGAATTATGGCGATGCAAAAAGCGGAACTTCCGATGTTCTCGCAAGTTGCACCGGCTGACGGCAAGGCAGCGCACACTGACGGACAGGCTGGGGAGAAGCTAAATGTCAATCGGCACCATTATCCTGATCATTCTCATCATCGCGCTGCTCGGCGGCTTCGGCGGCGGCCGCCGGTTCTACGGCACCGGCTATTACGGCGGCGGCGGTCTCGGCCTCATTGTCGTTATCCTCCTGATATTGGTGTTGCTCGGAAAGGTCTGACGCTGGCTACTTTGACCCTAGCCTCGTGATCGCCGCCTTTATCGATGACGCCGCCTCGTCGTAATCCTCCCACGCCTTGGTTTTGGCAAGCAGCTTGGGCACGGTGCGAACCGTGTGGCGTTTCGGATCGAGGTCGCCTCTGACCTGCGCCCAGGTCAGCGGCATCGAGACGGTCGCGCCTTCGCGCGCGCGCGGCGACAGCACCGCGACCGCCGTCGACATCCGGTCGTTGCGCAGATAATCGAGAAAAATCTTTCCGGTGCGCTTTTGCTTCGACATGTTGAGCAAATAGCGCTCGGGATCGTCATTGGCCATCCACTGGCAAATGCTTAACGCAAACGCCTTGGCCTCTTTCCATGTCACTCTGTCCTTTGCGGCATGGGTCAGCGGCGCCACGACGTGCAGTCCCTTGCCGCCGGTGGTCTTGCAAAAATTTTCCAGCCCAACGTCGGTGAGCCGCTGCCGCATGTCCTTGGCGGCCTCGATCACCTCCAGAAATTCGACGTCCGGCGCCGGATCGAGATCGAAAACCAGCCGGCCCGGCGTGTCATATGCATCGGGCGCGCAATTCCACGGATGCAGTTCGAGCCCGCCGATCTGCGCCACCGCGGCCAGGCCCTCGACGCGGTCGATCTGCAAATAGGGCTTGCGGTCGCCGGAAACCTTGACCAGTTCCAGAAGATCGGAGGTGCCCTGCATGGCGTGGCGCTGGAAAAATTTCTCGCCGTTGATGCCGTCCGGCGCTCGGACGATGGAGCACGGCCTGCCCTTGAGATGGCCGATCATCCATTGCCCGACCGCCTCGTAATAGCGAGCGAGATCGAGCTTGGTGACACCCCCGCCATCGCCGGCGTCGGGCCACAGCTCCTTGTCGGGCTTTGAGATCATCACGCCCATGACTTCGGTGGAATTGCCGGCGCCTGAGGTCCGGACCTTGCCGGCTCTTGCAGCCGTCTTTCCAGCGCGTTTGGCGATCGCTGTCATGGATGGCTTCTCCGCTTCCACCTCATTGGCCGGCTTGTCCTGACGCAAACCCTTGAACGCCGCCTGGCGTATGTTGCCGTCGTCGGTCCAGCCGGCGAATTCGATCTCGGCGACGAGCTCCGGCTTCAGCCAGTGCACGTCGCGGGTCTTGCGCGGCGCGTTCTCGCCGCCGAACGGGCTCTCCTTCGCGGCGGCCTTCTTCAGCGCCGGCATGATACGCCGGACCTTGTCCTGGCCAAAGCCGGTGCCGACCATGCCGACAAAGGCGAGACGATCGCCGCGATGGACACCGGCCATCAGCGAACGGAATTTTCCGTTAGTGGTTTTCCACCCCCCGAGCACGACCTCCTGCCCGGCGCGGGATTTGGCCTTGGTCCAGCTCTCGGTTCGGCCGGAATGATAGGGCGCACTCAGTTTCTTCGAGACGATACCCTCCAGCGAGAGTTTCGACGCCGATTGCAGCATGGCATCGCCGTCCGTTTCGAAATGCTCAACGTAATAAATCTGCCGTGCCTTCTTTCGCGCCTCCAGCAATTGCTTCAATTGCGCCTTGCGCTCGGCAAGCGGCAGGCGGCGCAGGTCCTTACCCTCGGCAAACAACAGATCGAACGCGAAGAACATCAGTCTGTCGGTCTTTCCGTCGGAAAGGGCTGCCTGCAGCGCCGAAAAATGCGGGACGCCATTGTGATCGAGGGCGACGATCTCGCCGTCGATCAACACGTCAGGAAGCGCGCTTGCCTCCTTGGCGATGGTCTTGAACTTTTCGGTCCAGTCAAGCCCCTTGCGGGTCTTCAGCGTGGCGTTGCCGCCCTCGACCCGCAATTGCACGCGATAGCCGTCGAATTTGATCTCATGACACCATCCCTCGCCACTCGGCGGGCGATCGACCGAGGTGCAAAGTTGTGGTGCGACGAAATCCGGCATCTCCGCAACTTGTCTCGCTTTTGCCGGCGCCGCCGCCTTGCCCTTGGTGCGCGCCTGCCCCGCCTCGCCGCGGTTGGAGTGCCAGACCGCATCCGCCTTGCCCCGGCCGGCCTTCGCCGCCATGAACGGTTTTGGTGCCCGGCCCTTGCCTTGCGTGATCTCTGCCATCGACCGGCCGGACGCGACGGACCGATCCTCGTCGAGGATGTCGTTGGCCTCGCCGATTTTGGCGAATTCGTCGCGATGCTTGATCAGGAGCCAATTGGTTCTTTTTCCGCCGTTGCGGTCGTGGCGCATCCGCACCAGCACCCAACTGCCGTGCAGCTTGTCGCCGTGGAGGGTGAACTTGAGGTCACCTTTCTTGAAACCGCGCTCCGGATCGCCGCAATCCCAATAGCCGCGGTCCCAGAGCAGCACCGCGCCGCCGCCATATTGCCCCTTCGGGATGGTGCCTTCGAAATCGCCGTAGTCGAGCGGATGATCCTCCACCTCGACCGCGAGCCGCTTGTCATGCGGATCGAGCGAAGGCCCGCGCGTCACCGCCCAGGACTTGAACACGCCGTCGAATTCCAGCCTCAGATCGTAATGCAGGTGCGTCGCCGCGTGCTTCTGGATCACGAACCGCCGCCGCTTCGCCGGCGCCACCCTGACGTCGCCGGACGGCTCGTCGGTCTTTTCAAAATCCCGCTTCTTCCGGTAGGTGGAGAGGTTCCTGAGCGACACGATCGATCCTGAAAATATTCACCTTCGGCGTAGCCTATCAGCGCCGACACCCGCGCGGAACCAAAACCCGCGCAGCTCAGGCTTTCTTCCGGGATTTTGCCGGCTTCGCCGCCTTCTTCGGCACTCTCGCTCCCTCGGCCCTCGCCTCGGAAAGCCCGATCGCGATCGCCTGCTTGCGGCTCGTGACCTTGCGTCCCGAGCGGCCGCTCCTCAGCGTGCCGGCCTTGCGTTTCTTCATCACGCGCTCAACGTCGGCGGAGGCCTTTTTCGAATATTTTCGTGCCATGATCATTCTCCCGCTGGCCGGAAATCAATCCCTGCGGCAAGTGAAAGTTCCAAGCCCGAATCTGCGTCAGTCCGGTGCGCGCAACCGATAGCCGATGCCGGTTTCGGTCAGCACGAATTGCGGGCGCTCCGGATCGGTCTCGATCTTCTGCCGGAGCTGGCGCACATAGACCCGCAAATATTGCGCGTCGGTCAGTTCGTCCCACAGCTCCTTCAACAGAAAGCGATGGGTCAGCACCTTGCCGGCATGCTGCACCAGGACGCGCAACAGGTCGTACTCCTTCGGCGAGAGCTTCACGTCGCGGTCACCGACCTTGACGATACGGCGCACCAGATCGACCGAGAGATCGCCGGAGCGGAACACCGGCCGTTCGCCGTGGACCTGCAATTGATGCCGCAATGCCGCGCGCATGCGGGCGAGCAATTCGTCCATCCCGAACGGTTTTGTCAGATAATCGTCGGCGCCGAGATCGAGCGCCTGCACCTTGCCGGCCTCATCGCCCCGGCTTGACAGCACAACGATCGGCACGCTGTCGTTGCGGCCCCGGATCATGCGCAACAATTCATGGCCCTGAATATCCGGAAGGCCGAGATCGAGAATGATCAGTGCGGGATTCTGGGTCAGCAATTCGAGTGCATTCTTGCCGTTCGAGGCTTCCAAGATTTCATAACCTTGCGTGCTCAACCCCATCCGCAGCAGCTTGCGGATCGGCGGTTCGTCGTCGATGACCAGGACCTTGATCGGCGTGGCATTCATGCGGCGGTGTCCAGCGCATCCGATACTGCCGGGATCGGCAATCGGATGGTCAGCACCGCACCCGTGCAATCGGCGCGATTGGTGGCCGAGATCGTACCATGCATCGCCTCGACAAAGCCGCGCGAGATCGCAAGCCCAAGGCCGGTGCCGGGCCGGACATGATCACCTTTCTGCGCGCGATAAAATTTGTCGAACACGCTCTCGAGCTCGGTCGGCGGGATACCCTCGCCTTCGTCGAGGATTTGCAGCGTGACCTGCTCCCGGTCCCGCGCGCCGCGGATCGATATCGTGGTGTCGGAGGGCGCATATTTCGCGGCGTTGTCCAAAAGGTTGAACAGCGCCTGCTCGAACAGCACCGCGTCAAGATCCAGCATCGGCAGGTCGGCGGCGAGCTCGAGCGAGACCCTGTGCCGCACCAAAATCTTGCTGGCACGCCGCAATGCGCTGCCGACGATCTCGCCGATATCGTGGCGCGCCGTATTCGGCACGATGGCACCGGACTCGAGCTTGGTCATGTCGAGCAGATTGGCGATGAAGCGGTTGAGCCGCTCGGATTCGTCAATCACGGTGGCGATCAGATCGCGCTTTTCCGAGTCAGACAGGCCAGAGGCGAGATCGCGCATCGTCGAGGCCGCGCCGAGCACCGAGGCCAAGGGGGTCTTTAGATCGTGCGAGATCGAGGTCAACAGCGCCGAGCGCAGACGATCCGACTCGACCGTACGCTTGACGCGATCCATATCTTCGACCAGCAGCACCCGTTCGATCGCCAGCGCGCCCTGGTCCATCAACGCGTCGAGCAGGCGGCGCTGATCCGGCGTCAGCAGCGGTCCTGTCTTGTCGTCGTCGATGCCGATGACGCCGATCGGGCCGCGGCCGGTCCGCATCGGAAGGAACAGCCGCTTGGCGCCGGGCAGCGTATCCGAGCCACGTCCTGCCGGGCGATCGTTGTTCCACGCCCAGTTCGCGGCGGCGAGATCGGCCTTGTCGAGCTGATCTTCAGGCGGGTAACCCGCCTTCACCGTCAAGACGCCCTGCTCGGGCAACAGCAGGACAACCCGCACCCTGAGCATCAGCGCGGTCTGGTAGGCGGCCGCCCACAACACATCGTCGAGCGTCGCGGTGCCGGCAAGCTTGCGGCTGAAGGCATAGAGCAGTTCGGTGGTCCTGATGCGGCCGATCGCAGAATCGGCCCGAGTACGCACCCGCGCCGCGACGTTGGAAACCATGATAGCGATCAGCATGAAGAAGAAGAATGCCGCGATATTGGTCGGATCGGTTATCGTGAAGGTGTAGATCGGCGGCAGGAAGAAGAAATTGTAGCACAGCGAAGCAACCACGCTCGCCAGCAGAGACGGCCACAAGCCGTAGCGAACCGCCACGACCACAACGGCCGTGAGGAAAACCAGATCGACATTCTCGATGCCGAATAGCGGCTGGATCAGCGCGGCGGCGGCAAGCCCGATGGCCACGATCACGAGCGCCATCAGGTAGGGCCGCGGATTGAAGGGTTCCGGCCGCTCGGCCGTGCGCACGGTCTTCTTCGGAACCGGGTCCGCCGCGAGTTCCTCGCCCGCGATCACGTTGACGCTGATATTGCCGGCGCGCCGAACCAGATCATGCACGACCGAGCCGCGCGTGAGTTCGAACCACCAGGAGCGCGTCGACTTGCCGATGATGATCTGGGTCACGTTATTGGCGTGCGCGAAGCCGATGAGGTCGTCCGCGATCCGGCGTCCGACGCTGGGAATAGTCAGCGCCTCCGCGCCCAGCGCTTCCGCGAGCCGCAGTGTGTCGGCAAGCCGATCGCGCTCGACGTCGGTCAGTTGCAGGCTGCGCCGTGTCTCGATGCTGATGGCGGTCCAGGGCGCGTGCAGGCGGTCCGCCAGCCGCTTGGTGTAGCGCACGAGCCCCGCTGCCCGCGGATCCTCGCTGAGGCAAACCAGGATGCGCTCGCCCGCGGCCCAGGGACCTGCTATCGCGTTGGCCTGCATATGCGTGAGCAGCTGTTCGTCGACGCGCTCGGCGGTCCGCCGCAGCGCCAGCTCGCGCAGCGCGGTCAGATTTCCCGGGGAGAAATAATGTTCGAGCGCGCGCTCGGCCTGCTTGGGAACGTAGACCTTGCCTTCCTTCAACCGCTGGATCAGATCGTCCGGCGTGAGGTCGATCAGTTCGATCGCATCCGCGCGGTCGAACACCTTGTCCGGCACGGTTTCACGCACCCGCACATGCGTGATCTGGGCGACCACGTCATTAAGGCTCTCGATGTGCTGGATATTGACGGCGGTGTAGACGTCGATGCCGTGGGAGAGCAGCTCTTCGACGTCGAGATAGCGCTTGGGATGGCGGCTGCCGGGGGCGTTGGTGTGCGCGAGTTCGTCGACCAGCGCGAGCCGCGGGCGACGCGCGATGACCGCATCGATGTCCATTTCCTCGAGGATCTGGTCCTTGTATTCGAGCCGCTTGCGCGGAATGACTTCGAGGCCTCGCAGCAGCGCCTCGGTTTCGGCCCGTCCGTGGGTCTCGACCACGCCGACGACGACGTCGACGCCGGCCTTCAGCCGGGCATGTGCGCTCTGCAGCATCTCGTAAGTCTTGCCGACGCCGGGGGCGGCGCCGACGAAAATCTTGAGCCGGCCGGTCTGGTCGCTCTCGCGGCGGGCGGCCTCGAGCAGGGCGTCCGGCGAAGGTCGTTTTTCAAGATCACGGCGTTGATCGGCCATAAGTCATTATAGTCATCACGATGCGCCAAGCCTAGTGGAGTGGATTTGAAGTAGGCTCCTCATTTGGAAGCCGTCGCGTCCAACGCCAAGTTCAGCGCCAGCACGTTGACCCGCGGCTCGCCGAGCAAGCCTAAAAGCCGGCCTTGGGTGTTTTGCGTCACCAACTCGCGGAGCCGATCTTCCGGCATGTTGCGCGCTTTCGCAACGCGCGGCACCTGGAACAGCGCGCCTTCCGGCGAGATATCGGGATCGAGCCCGCTTGCGGAGGTGGTGACCAGATCGATCGGCACGGTACTTTGCGGATTTTCGGCCTTCAACTTGTCGACATCTTCCTTGACCCGGTCGTTCAGCGCCTTGCTGGTCGGGCCGAGGTTGGAGCCGCCGGAATTGGCGGCGTTATAAGGCGCAGGCACCGTCTTGGTGGAATCGGCCGGGTCGGGGGCCGTGGTCGCGGAGGGCCGGCCATGGAAATATTTGTCGTCCTTGAACTCCTGCCCGATCAGGGCGGAGCCGACCACCTTGCCGTCTCGCTCGATCAGGCTGCCCGCTGCCTGTTTCGGGAAGATGGCGCCCGATACCGCGGTCATTGCCAGCGGATAGGCGAGGCCCGTGATCAGCGTCAACGCGACGAGGATGATGATGGCGGGACGGATTTCTCTGAGCATAGTAGGTCTCCTAAGTGTTTCTCCGTCATTGCGAGCGAAGCGAAGCAATCCATCGAGCAGCAGGGGAAGAATGGATTGCTTCGTCGCTCCGCTCCTCGCAATGACGGGGTTAGGCGAGATGCAAGGCCGCGACGACGAGGTCGATGGCCTTGATGCCGATGAATGGAATGATGATGCCGCCGAGGCCGTAGATCATCAGGTTACGCTGCAACAACGCGCCGGCGCCGATCGCGCGATAGGCGACGCCTTTCAGCGCCAGGGGAATCAGCGCGATGATGATCAGCGCGTTGAAGATGATCGCCGACAGGATCGCGCTTTGCGGGCTTGCGAGATGCATGATGTTGAGCACGCTGAGCTGCGGATAGAACGCCAGGAACATCGCGGGGATGATGGCGAAATATTTCGCCACGTCGTTGGCGATCGAAAACGTCGTCAGCGCGCCGCGGGTCATCAGCAGCTGCTTGCCGATCTCGACCACCTCGATCAGTTTTGTCGGGTTGGAATCGAGATCGACCATGTTGCCAGCCTCGCGCGCGGCCTGCGTGCCGGTGTTCATGGCGACGCCGACGTCGGCTTGCGCCAGCGCCGGCGCGTCGTTGGTGCCGTCGCCGCACATCGCGACCAGCTTGCCCTTGGCCTGTTCGTCGCGAATGAGTTTTAGCTTGTCCTCCGGCGTCGCCTGGGCAAGGAAGTCGTCGACGCCTGCTTCCGCCGCGATCGCCGCCGCCGTCATCGGATTGTCGCCCGTGATCATGACGGTACGAATTCCCATGCGGCGCAACTCCGCAAAACGTTCGCGGATGCCGCCCTTGACGATATCCTTGAGCTGGATCACGCCAAGCAGGCGGCCATCCCTGGCGACCGCGAGCGGCGTGCCGCCGGCCTTGGCGATCTCATCCGAAATCGCCTGGATTTCGCGGGCTTGCTCCGAGCTCGCGCCGGGTTGAATAGCCCGCACGGTGTTGCCGGAGGCCATCGCCTGCGCGGCGCCGCCACCGACATAGTTGAGGATCGCGTCGACCGCGCCCTTGCGCACCGACGATCCGCCGGCATCGACGCCGCTCATCCGGGTCTGCGCCGTGAACGGAATGAAGGTGGCGCCGAGCTCGGCGATGTCGCGGCCGCGGATACCGTATTTTTCCTTGGCCAGCACGACGATCGAACGGCCTTCCGGGGTTTCGTCCGCGAGCGAGGCAAGCTGCGCCGCATCGGCCAGATCCTGCTCGCTGACGCCGCGCACCGGGCGGAACGCGGTGGCCTGCCGGTTGCCGAGCGTGATGGTGCCGGTCTTGTCCAAGAGCAGCGTGTCGACGTCGCCCGCGGCCTCGACCGCGCGACCCGACATCGCCAGCACGTTGAAGCGCACCAGGCGGTCCATTCCGGCGATGCCGATCGCCGACAACAGCGCGCCGATGGTGGTCGGGATCAAGGTCACGAACAGAGCGACCAGCACGACCACTGAAATCGAGCCGCCGGCATAGGCCGCGTAGCTCGGGATCGTCACGGTCGCGAATACGAAGATGATGGTCAACCCTGCGAGCAGGATGTTGAGCGCGATCTCGTTCGGCGTCTTCTGGCGCTCGGCGCCCTCGACCAGTCTGATCATGCGGTCGATGAAGGTCGAGCCTTGAGCGGCGGTGATGCGAACCTTGATCCAGTCGGACAATACCTGCGTTCCGCCGGTCACCGCCGAACGGTCGCCGCCGGATTCGCGGATCACAGGCGCCGACTCACCCGTGATCGCGGCCTCGTTCACCGAGGCGACGCCTTCGATCACCTCGCCGTCGGATGGAATGTTGTCACCGGCCTCGACCAGCACGATATCGCCGACCTTGAGGCTTGTGCCCGACACCAGGCGATAGGTGCGGTCGGAGCCGCTCAACAGCTTGGCCTGGCTCTCGGTGCGGGTTTTCCGCAGCGAATCGGCCTGGGCCTTGCCGCGGCCTTCCGCAACGGCTTCGGCCAGATTGGCGAACAGCACCGTGAACCACAGCCAGAGGATGATCTGGAAGGTGAAGCCGAGGTTGGCGCCGCCGGTCAAGAGATCGCGGAAGAA
Organism: Bradyrhizobium sp.; assembly: GCA_049674245.1. GTDB lineage: Bacteria > Pseudomonadota > Alphaproteobacteria > Rhizobiales > Xanthobacteraceae > Bradyrhizobium. Next base: position 47,330 of record JBATYU010000406.1, read on the forward strand.
TATCACCGTGGTCAGCGCGGCCACGATCTCGACCACGAACATCACGGGGTTCTTGATCATGACCCGCGGATCAAGCTTGACGAAGGCGGAGCCGATGGCGGGCACCACAATCTTCGGATCGAGCATGGTCGATACCGGCATCCGCTTATTCATTTTCTGGACGACTTCCATGGACGTAACTCCGAAATGAGCTCGATCAGAACAGGGTGTTGGCGTTCATCGCGAGATGCTCGACGATCGGTCCGAGCGCCAGCGCTGGAAAGAAGGTCAGACCGCCGATGATCAGGATCACGCCGACGACGAGGCCTACGAACAGCCCGCCGGTAGTCGGGAACGTACCGGCCGAGGCGGGATGCAACTTCTTCTCCGCGAGCGAGCCCGCGATCGCCATCGCAGGAATGATCATGAAGAAGCGGCCGACAAACATCGCGACGCCCCCGGTGATGTTGTAGAAGGGGATGTTGCCGGTAAGGCCGGCGAACGCGGAACCGTTGTTCCCGGTTTGCGACGTATAGGAATACAGGACTTCGGTAAAGCCGTGCGGGCCGGCATTGGCCATCGAGGCCACCGCCGGAGGCAGCACGACAGCGACCGCGGTCCAGCCGAGATACATCAACGGCAGCACCAGGATCGCGAGCATCGCCATCTTGACCTCGCGCGCCTCGATCTTCTTGCCGACATATTCGGGCGTGCGGCCGACCATCAGGCCAGCTACGAAGATTGAAAGCACCACGAACAGCAGCATGCCGTAGAGGCCGGCGCCGACGCCGCCGACGATGATCTCGCCGAGCTGCATGTTGATCAGCGGGATCATGCCGCCGAGCGCGGTGAAGCTGTCATGCATGGCGTTGACCGCGCCGCAGGACGCATCCGTGGTGATGACGGCAAACAGCGAGGAAGCGATAATTCCGAAGCGGACTTCCTTGCCTTCCATATTGCCGCCGGTCAGCCCCAGCGCGTTGAGCGCGGTGGTGCCGTTGGCCTCGGCCCAATAGGTGACGATAACGCCGGCGAGGAACAGCACGCCCATCACCGCGAGGATCGCCCAGCCTTGGCGCTGGTTACCGACCATGCGGCCGAACACGTTGGTGAGCGCGGCACCGAGTGCAAAGATCGAAATAATTTGCACGAAGTTCGACAACGCGGTCGGATTCTCGAACGGATGCGCCGCGTTGGCATTGAAGAAGCCGCCGCCATTGGTGCCCAGCATCTTGATCGCGACCTGCGATGCGACCGGCCCGACCGCAATGGTCTGCTTGGCGCCCTCCAGCGTCGTGGCGTCGACATAGGCGCCAAGGGTCTGCGGCATGCCCTGCCAGACCAGGAACAGTGTGTAGACGATGCAGATCGGCATCAAGATGTAGAGCGTGCAGCGCGTGACATCGACCCAGAAATTGCCGACGGTCCGCATCGAGGCCCGCGCGAAGCCGCGGATCAGCGCCACCGCGAGTACAATGCCGGTCGCGGCCGACAGAAAGTTCTGGTGAGTGAGGCCGAGCATCTGCACCAGATAGGACAGCGTGCTTTCGCCGCCGTAGTTCTGCCAGTTGGTGTTGGTGATGAAAGAGATCGCAGTGTTGAAGGAAAGATCCTCGGCGACCGCGGATTGTTCGGCCGGATTGAACGGCAGTATCGCCTGCAGGCGCATCAGCCCATAGATGATCAGGAAGCCGCCGACATGGAACAGCAGCATCACGACCGTATAGGTCAGCCAATGCTGTTCGCGCCTCTCGTCGACGCCGCCGATCCAGTAGAGGCCGGCCTCGACCGGGCGCAGCACCGGCGACAGGAACGTGCGCTCGCCGCTGAAGACGCGCGTCATGTACCAGCCGAGCGGTTTGACCAGCGCGACGATGATGACGCAATAGAGGATGATTTGAAGCCAGCCGATAGCGGTCATGGAGGTATGCCTTCTGGGATGCGCGGATCAGAACCGCTCGGGCCGCAGCAGCGCGTAGGTCAGGTAGAACAACAGGCCTGCGGAAACGATGGCGGCGAGCGAATAGTCGAAGATCATGGCTCCCTCCCCTCACAACCGTTCGCAGACATAGGCATAGCCTATGCCGGCGGCGAAGAAGCCGAGCCCGAGGGCCAACATGGCGATGTCAAACATGAGGTGTTCCTTGTCGCGCTTGATACCGGCTAGCGATTTCCGCGCGTTTGCCGGAAGGCTTGTTGCGATGGATCGATCCGCGGATCGAATGCGATCCTGCCGTACCCGTATCAGTGGCCGTGAGGTGCCACTGGGTGCATAGGTTTTCGAGGCGGCCGCGCGCGCAATATTATAGGAATCTCATAAAAGCCCAACGTCCCGGCATCCGGTACTTATGGAATTTCTATATCTCGATCGCCCGCCTCCTCTCGTTTTCAAATGGCGTCTTGGCCACCTTGGGACAAGCGGCCGCCGTTTTCCGGCCCCCTCGAAGTGAGACCACGCCATGCTACACCCTAGAGAACATCGCGATCCCGGCGCGCTCGGCGACCGGCTTCGCAATGCGCCAGAGGCGAACGCGACGCTGATGGCCGAGACCATCGATACCGCGTGCCGGCGGTTCCCGTCTTCAGGCCAGAGCGAAAGGACCGCGCGGATCGAGCAGTTGATCCGGTCGGAGGCCTGGACCGATGCCGCGCTGGCGCTGATCGATCTCGAGCTGCCGCTATGGCAGGTTCGCCGCCTCGCCTATGACGAGGGCGAGTGGTATTGCGCGTTGTCGCGCCAGCGCGAGCTGCCGGACTGGCTCGATCAATCGATCGAGGCCCGGCACGCGGATTTGTCGCTCGCGATTCTGAGCGCGTTCGTCGAGGCCCAGCGCGTCAGCGCCCCGTCCAGCCGACCCAGCGTTCCCGTCGTGAAGGGGAACCTGAACCCGCTCTACGAGCCCGTTTGTTGCGACAATTTCGGCTAGGCGCCGGTCATCGGAGTTTCGAACCCGTTGCAGCCCCCGAATCTGCCGCGCGAACTGAGATCCAGCCAGGTGCTCATCCGCTTTGGTCTGCGAATGATCATCCTGGTCGCCTTTGCCGCGCTTGGCGGCGCCGGCTTCGGCAGGAGCCTTGCGGCGCTGCTGTGGATGTCCATCATCCTCTGCGCCGTCGTCGGCACGATCCGACTAGAGCGTCCGTTGGACGGCGTGCTCAATCATTGGGACGAGGCCGTCGCCTACGCGGCGATGTTTTTCCTGGTCAGCGTCTTTGATCACCCGGTCCCGGTTTGAGACGGCTGGGCGCAGCCTTATGCGTCTCCTATGAGATCGACGCGGGGTCGCCCTCGAATTCATATCCGGCGAGGAAGATATTGGGGGCGCCAAAGTCGAGCAGGCCGCCCGCCAACGAAAGCCATCCGAACATTCATAAGCGGAACACCGCCGTCGCCGACAGGGCAGGCGCTACGCCACTCCATCTCTGGAAGGAATACCAACGTGAAGCTCGTCGAACCTCCATCGTGCAGCTCGCCATCTGCAATCGTCTTCATTGGCAAGAATAGCCGCGGCAACTGGGTCGCCCGGCAACAGCACGGTCTCTATGGCGGGCTGTTCGTCAACCGCGCACAAGCCGTCAAATACGCGCTGTTCGAGAACGGCCATCACCCTGAAACCATCATCGAGTTGTCGCGCGAAATCGAGATCGACATCGGCGGCACACTCCCCTTCTCCGCCGCCGAGACGCGGCGCGCCGCTTGATGAGCCCGCCGGCCGCATCAAAGGAGAGCCACATGAGCGAGCCTCATTCCGTTTCAAGCCTGGAACAAGTCGTCGATACCATGATCGGGCTCACCCGCCTGTCCTATCT
>JBATYU010000407.1:0-1734 GCA_049674245.1 Bradyrhizobium sp.
CGGAGGATCCTCGTAAGGCGGCGGAGCCGTCTGGTCAGGTAAAGGCTGCGGCGGAGTACCCGGAGGCGCGGGCGTTCCTGGGTGCTGAGTACCAAGCAGCGAGAATAGAGCGCGCAATATCCAATTCCCCGTGTTGCTTGTAGTATCGTGTAACACCTTCGTCCACCACTTCGCTCCGGCATGTCAGTAAAGGACCCGGTGAAGTCTCCCGCGAGCGCAAGCGGAACTCGCTCAAACTAACGGCTGTTCTGAAAGGCATTGGTGTGTTCTGGCGATGCCAAGGACAGAAACCGTAAAGCGAACATTTTCAGCGAATAACACCTTACGTTAGTGCCTGACTACGAATCGGTAAAGTTGTATCAGATGCGAGCCACTCTTCTTACGAGGAGCTGAACCGACGCGATCAGCAGCCACGCTTTGGCACTGGCAATCGAAGCTTCAAAGTCTTTGGCGAGGCGGCGATTGCGATTGAGCCAAGCAAGGGTTCTTTCCACAACCCAGCGTCGCGGTATGATTTCAAAGCCGGCCGCGTGATCCGAACGCCTGACGATTTCGACGGTCCAGTTGCCAAACTTGGCCAGCGCATCACGGAGTTTTTGCCCGGCATAAGCGCCGTCGGCAAACAGATGGCGCAGCCACGGGAACAGGTCGTAGAGGTCTTGGATCACCAGCACCGCGCCGTCGCGGTCCTGTACGTCGGCGGGGTGGATTGCCGCGCCGACCAGCAGACCGAGCGTATCGGTGACGATGTGGCGTTTGCGTCCTTTAACCTTCTTGCCGGCGTCGTAACCGCACGGCCCGCCGCTCTCGGTGGTTTTGACCGATTGGCTGTCGATGACCCCAGCCGATGGGCTCGGCTCCCGGCCGGCCGCCTCGCGCGCCTGCAGCAGCAGTTCGAAATTGATCCGCTGCAATGTGCCGTCGTCGCGCCACGCATAAAAATAACGCTGAACCGTCGAATAGTGCGGAAAATCGCCTGGCAACATCCGCCACTGACAACCCGTCCGCGCGATGTAGAACAGCGCGTTGACCACCGCCAGCAGCGCGGTCTTGCGCGGTCGTCCCAACCGCCGGGGCGCGGGTAATCGCGGCTCGATCATCTGCCACTCGGCTTCGGTGACGTCACTTGCGTAACGCAGCCCCTTGCGCAGATACTGCGGGCGAGTGATTTCTGTCCACATGTTGCGCCTCGATGCTTGCTCATCACAATCACCTAATCACAACCAGCTGAAATCACTCAATTCATTTCGAGTCAGACACTCAGAGGATTCCTCCAACTCAAAAATGGAGTGCCCAGCCGAGACACGTTCAGCCGAATGCTTCGTCAACTAGATCCAGACCAGTTTCGTACCTGTTTTTAGATATTCGTAGCGCGTTTCGGCGAGACCTGTTCCGGCGTTATCGCACTCGACGGAAAGACGTTGCGTCGCTCATCTGGTCGGAACGGTGCCCGGTTGGCCCTGCACATGATCAGCGCCTGGTGCTGCGACAAACGGCTGGTGCTCGCCCAGATTGCTACAGAAGCCAAATCTCACGAGAGCGCGGCTGTGCTCAAGCTGTTAGAATTTCTGTCGCTAAAGGGCACGATTGTGACCACTGACGCGCTCAATTGTCAGCGCGACATCGCCCGGCAGACTGTCGAGAGGGGCGGTGATCTATATGCTGGCCCTGAAGGGCAACCATCGCGCCCTGTACGCCGATGTCGGCCGGTTGCTCGAGCACACGCGCCATGAG
>JBATYU010000408.1:0-12641 GCA_049674245.1 Bradyrhizobium sp.
CGTCATGGCCGGGCATAGCCGTCCGAAGGACGGCGTCGCTTCCGCTTGCCTATGTCCCGGCCATCCACGCCTTAGCTTGTAGGGTGGGCAAAGGCGCGTCTTCGCGCCGTGCCCACCATTCTCGTCATTGCGAGGAGCAAAGCGACGAAGCAATCCACCACTTTCCTCTTGGAAGCCATGGATTGCTTCGCTTCGCTCGCAATGACGGTCTCAATTCGTCTTGACCAGCGGGCAGCCGCCCTTGTCGAGCGGACGGAATGCTTCGTCGCCTGGAATGGTGGCGATGAGCTTGTAGAGATCCCATTCGCCCTTGGACTCCTCCGGCTTCTTCACCTCGAACAGATACATGTCGTGCACCATGCGGCCGTCGATCCGGATCTTGCCGCCGTGAGCGAAGAAGTCGTTGATCGGCGTTGCCCGCATCTGCTCCATCACCTTCAGCGCCTCGTCGGTACCGATTGCCTCGATCGCCTTGAGGTAATGCATGGTCGCGGAATAAAGACCCGCCTGGATCATGGTCGGCATGTGGCCGACCTTGTCGTTGAAGCGCTTGGAGAAGGCGCGGGTCTCGTCGTTCATGTCCCAGTAGAAGGCATCGGTGACGATCAGGCCCTGGGTCGCCTTGGCGCCGAGCGCGTGGGCGTCGGTGATTTCCAGGAGTAGCGCGATCATCTTCTGGCCGCCCTGGATGATGCCGAACTCCGCGGCCTGCTTCAGCGCATTGGTGGTGTCGCCGCCGGCATTGGCGAGCCCGATCACCTTGGCCTTGGAGGCCTGCGCCTGCAGCAGGAACGACGAGAAGTCCGACGAGTTGAGGGGATGGCGGACGTCGCCGAGCACCTTGCCGCCGCTCTCCTTGACGACATTGGCGGCGTCGCGCTCCAGCGCCATGCCGAACGCATAGTCGGCGGTGACGAAGAACCAGGTGTCCTCGCCGCGCTTGACCATCGCCCGGCCTGCGACGTTGGACAGCGCGTAGGTGTCGTAGGTCCAGTGGACCGTGTTGGGCGAGCAGGCAGCCCCGGTGATATCGGAACTGCCGCCGCCGGAATTGATGTTGATCCGGTTCTTCTCGCGGGTCAGCATCGAGATCGGCAGCGCGACCGAGGAAGTCGGGACGTCGAAAATGGCGTCGACCTTCTCATTGTCATACCAGTTGCGGGCAATATTGATGCCGACATCGGGTTTGTTCTGGTGGTCGGCGGAGATGACCTCGACCGGCTTGCCCTTGACCTTGCCGCCGTAATCGGCGACCGCCATCTCTACCGCGGCGAGCGAGCCCTTGCCGGTAGCATCGGCATAGAGGCTCGACATGTCGGTCAAGACGCCGATCTTGACGACGTCGTCGGAAATCTGCGCGTTCGCCACCCCGCTGAGGGCGGCGAAGGCGAGGCCGGCCGCGAGCGCGGCCAAAGTCGATTCCATGGTTTCTTCTCCCGTTTTTTTGATGAGGATTTGGTTGAAGTTTCTTCTAGCCGCCTTCGGCGAGGGGCGCAAAGTCGACTTTTGGGCAGTCCGCCGGGGGAGCGGATGAGAGGCGACTAGGGCGCCGGCAGCGCGGTGACGTAGACGTTGATCGAGCCCTCGGCCTGAGCGATCACGCGCAGCGTCTTGGAGTCGAACGCTATGTCGTCAAGCTGCAGGCTGTTGATCTGCGCCTCCACCCGGATACCGTCCTCATTCTTCTGAAAATCGGCGATGGCGGCGGCGATTTTTTTCTGCGCGTTGGTTGCGAACGGCTTCAGATCGATGGTCGCTTTTTCCAGCAGCGCCTTCTGCAGATGCGGCACGACGCCGCGCGCTGCGGCGCCGAGCAGCCCGAAGGCGGCTTCGGATTCGACCGCGAGCTCGATGTCGGCAAGGCGCAGGGTCTGCCGCGCCTGGTCGAGCATCGGCCTGCCCCAGATATGCACGGTAGCTTCGCCACCGAACCCGAAAAAACTCTTCTTCTCCTTGGCCCTCACCACCAGCGAGATCAACAAACGCTCGCCCGAGGCCGCGACGCTCGCGCTCTTCACGGTGACGTCGACCGAGCCGGAACCGTCTTCCGGAAACGTCCGGCCGGCAAGCTCGGTCTGAAGGATCTTGTTGAGGTCGGTGAACGGCACATCGATCGGCACGGCGATAGAGACGCCGCCCGTCGTCGGCGGGATGATCGATATTTTCTCCGGGAACGGGCAGTCGGGCTTGGTCTGCGTTGGCGTGATGCGCGTGTCAGCCTGGATGCCAAGCATCAGCGTCACCGCCTTGGCGTCGACATTTGGCTGCGCGGCGATGGCGCGCGTGGGCTTCAGCTCGAGCCACAGCGCCGGCAATGACGAAGTCGCGCCGGCGCTCTGCAGCGGGATCGAGCGGCAGGCTTTTGCCCACTGCTCCCGCGCATTACGCACCAGCGTCTGGTCGGCCCGGATCCGGTCGCCCACCGCGTTGAGCTGCTCGCCGACGGTCTTGTCGATCAGCGGCTTGACCTGGGCCGGCACGTTGACGCGCGCGCCGGCCACCGAAAGGCTGGTGTCGCCGAGGCTGACCTGCGCTCCCAAATTCGGCTCGAGGTGCCAGCTAGCGGCAAGCTTCGGCCGCGAGGTGATGGTGACGCTGCCCTTGAGCTCGGCGCTGGCGTTCAGCGCCTTGATATTGACGGCGCCGATTTGCTTGGCGGCGTTGCCGCCGAGCAGGCCGCCGATGGCGTCGCCGACCGCACCGGTTGCTTTTGACGACAGCGAGCCCGTGACGTTCAGTTTTCCGCTCAATGGGGTGGACAGCGACAGCACATCCTGTGCGCCGGTTGCGAAGATCGGTCCGCGCGAGGCGGACCAGCCGATATCGGCATTTTGCAGAACCTGCGATACCGGATTGTCGGCCTTGCCGGTGAAGTTGCGCGGCGCGGCGTGGTCGGCGATGTCGCGGATGAGCGACAGCGCAATCGCAACCGGGGCAACGATGACCGAACTGCGCGAGACCGGCGGCAGCGGCGGCAATTCGGTGATCGCCGGTGCGGAAGACGAGCCGCGCAACGACAGCCAGTCCATCGCCTTCAGGCTGACAAAAAACGAGACCGCCACCACGGCGATGGCAACCAGCATCGTTTTGGGTCCCACCGGGATCGGCAGACGCATCGTCCCCCCGGACTGATTCAAGTCATTGATTCTATAGGGCGGGTGGGGGCGGCGCTAGGGCGGCGGGCTAATCGTGAACACAATTGAAGGCGGCCCCGGTCGATGCCGGGGCCGTTTTCGATACGTTAAATTTCCGCAATGTCAGCGAATGGCCGAACCCAGATCCGCGCGTCGGTCGGCCATCGGCAGGACGATCACCTTGGTGCCGATGTTGACCCGCGAATAGAGGTCGGAGACATCTTCGTTGGTCAGGCGCAGGCAGCCGGAGGAGACGTGGGTGCCGATCGTCTCGGGCGCGTTGGTGCCGTGAATGCGGTACACCGTGCCGCCGAGATACATCGCGCGCGCGCCGAGCGGGTTACCGGGTCCGCCGGCCATCTGGCGCGGCAAATAAGGCTGCCGGGCGATCATTTCCGGGGGCGGGGTCCAATCCGGCCATTCCGCCTTCTTGGTGATCGTCTGCGTGCCGGACCAGGTAAAACCTTCGCGGCCGACGCCGATGCCGTAGCGGACGGCCTGGCCACCTCCGAGCACATAATAGAGATAGGTGTTGGGCGTATCGATGATGACGGTGCCGGGCGCCTCGCGGGTCGCGTAGTTCACGACCTGGCGCTTCAGCCGCGACGGCAGCTCGAAGACGGTGGCTTCATCTTCGGAAGGCGCGGCCGCGACCTGCGGCGGCGCAACTTGCGTCGGCGGCGTCATGATGAAGGGAAACAGCTCCAGCGGCGCGGCCGCGGCAGAGCCTGCGAAGGCAACAGCGCCAATGGCCAGCGCGGCAAAAGCGGCGGCGCGGCGGGAATTCAGCTTGCGGGAATTCAACTTGAATGTTTCCAGCTTGGACATCGGTCGTCCCCTGTTTTCAGACTGTTGGTGCGCCCTCGCGCCTGTTTCGGCGTCTCGCTAACGAGATCGTTACCGGCCAAAGGTTTCCGGACGTTTGCGTCGAAACCGCAAAACGGTTTCGTCGCGGTAAGGAATTGTTTCGTCCCGATGTCGCGGGAGGAAACAATCCAAGGTGACGCCATCCGGCACGCCGATCGCCGACAGGTCCATCGCGGTCATGAATGGTTTTATGACAGTTTCATGAGACCGGCGGCGTCCAGCGGTTAACAAAAACCTGATCAACATTTCGATGACGTCACACGTTTGAAATATCCATGGTTGAACGTCGGAAACCTTAGAATCATCGAACTCAGGTTTTCGTCATGCGGATATTGATTGCGACCGATGCCTGGCATCCGCAGGTCAACGGCGTCGTTCGCACGTTGACCTCGCTCGCCGGCGCCGCTTCCGCGCTGGGCGCCGAAATCGAGTTCTTGACGCCCGACGGGTTTGCCTCGCTGGGGGTCCCGACCTATCCGGGCTTGCGCGTGGCGCTGCCGAACCGCCGCGAAATTGCCCGGAGAATAGAAACGGCGTCGCCGGACGCGATCCATATCGCAACCGAGGGCCCGATCGGCTGGTCGGTGCGGGCCTATTGCCGCCGCCGGAAGCTCCCCTTCACGACCTCCTATACGACGCGTTTCCCGGAATATGTTTCGGTCCGCACCGGCATTCCGGTCAGCCTCGGCTACGCGGTGCTGCGGCGCTTTCACGGCGCCGCTGCCACGATCATGATCGCGACCGACTCGCTCCGGCAGGAGCTTGCCGCGCGAGGTTTCAGGAAGCTCGGCTTCTGGACGCGCGGCGTCGATACCGGGCTTTTCAATCCGGATTCCCCGGCCAGGCTCGATCTGCCGCGGCCGATCTTCATGACCATGGGCCGTGTCGCGGTCGAAAAGAATCTCGAAGCCTTCCTTTCGCTGGACCTGCCGGGCACGAAAGTCGTGGTTGGCGATGGACCGCAAAAGGCCCCGCTCGCGCACAAATATCCCGAGGTCAAGTTTCTCGGCGAGAAAAAGGGCCAGGATCTGACCTCGCATCTGGCGGCGGCGGATGTCTTCGTGTTTCCGAGCCTGACCGACACGTTCGGCGTCGTGCAACTCGAAGCCTTGGCGTGCGGCACGCCGGTCGCGGCGTTTCCGGTCACCGGGCCGCTCGACGTGATCGCCGACCGCCCGATCGGCGCGCTGGATACCGACCTGCGCAGCGCCTGCCTGCGCGCCGCCGGCATGTCGCGCGAGGCGTGCCGGAATTTCGCGCTCGAGCGCTCCTGGGAAAACAGTGCGCGGCAGTTCATCGGCAATCTGACGGCGTTGCAGCCAAGCCGTTCGCTGCAACCCGCGTTGCGCGTTGCCGGCAGAAGCGCCGTGCAGGGCTGATCGAACCCAAGGATTAGCTTCAAGGATTTAGCTTCAAGGATTTAACCTCAAGGATCGAACCAGGGCCGACCGGACCAAAGGCTGATTGGATCATCAGGAAAACCGACGAGAGAGTGATCATGGCTGAAATTCTGAAACTTGACGACGCCGGCGAGTTGGACTTCGATCGCGCCACGGTCGAGCAGGCCTACGACCGCTGGGCTCCGATTTATGACCTCGTGTTCGGCGGCGTGTTCAGCAAAGGCCGGCGTGCCGCCATCATCGCCACCAACAAGATCGGCGGCCGCGTGCTCGAGGTCGGTATCGGCACCGGCATCTCGTTGCCGCAATATGCTCCGCACGTCCGCATCTTCGGGACTGACATCTCGGAAGCCATGTTGCGCAAGGCGAAGGCGCGCGTCGCCGAGCTTCGGCTGAAGAATGTCGAGGGCCTCGCCGTGATGGACGCCGAGAAGCTCGAATTTCCCGACAATTCGTTCGACGTGGTGATGGCGCAATATGTCGTGACCGCGGTGCCGAATCCGGAAGCGGCGCTCGATGAATTCGCGCGCGTGCTGCGGCCGGGTGGCGAGATGATCATCCTGAGCCGGGTCAGTGCCGATGCCGGAATGCGCCGCTTCATCGAGCAGCGGCTGCAGCCGGTGGTGCGTCCGCTCGGCTTCCGGACCGCCGAGTTCGCGTGGTCGCGCTTTATGCAATGGGCGGCGGGCGCGCGTGGTATAGAACTGGTCGAGCGCCGCCTGGTGCCGCCGCTCGGTCACTTCTCGCTGATTCGTTTCCGCAAAACCGAGATGGCGGCCGCCGCATAGCTCCGGCGGCAGGCGCGTATGGCTGTGCCATCGCGAGACGTCATATGACATTTTGATGATGTCATATACCGGACATCGAATCCCTGTATAACGAATCAACCTATTTTGGGGGAGAGAATGATCAAGAACTTCCTTGAACAACTGCGCGTCCAACGCTGGGACGATCATCGCTACTATCATCACAGCAGGATCAACCAGAGCCTGCACTTCGTCAGCGCCGTCAGCTTTCTGATCGGCTATGTGATGATGTTTTTCGATCCGATGGTGTCCGCGCTGATCGGCTGGCTGGTCTCCATGACCTCACGTCAGGCCGGCCATTTCTTCTTCGAGCCCAGGGGTTACGACCACATCAATCAGGCGACCCACGAGCACAAGGAAGAGATCAAGGTCGGCTACAATTTGCAGCGCAAGGTCGTGCTGATGACGATCTGGGCGCTGTCGCCGGTGGTGCTGTTCTTCGATCCGACCCTGTTCGGCATCATCACCCCCTGGACCTCGCCGGCCGACTTCATGCGGCACGTTGCCAAAATTTGGCTGGTGATCGGGATCGGCGGGCTTCTGTTCCGCACGGTCCACCTGTTCTTCATCCGCGACGTCGAGACCGGTCTCGTGTGGATGACCAAGATCCTCACCGACCCGTTCAACGACTTCAAGCTCTATCACAAGGCGCCGCTGTTCCTCCTGAAGGGCGAGCTGATCGATCCGGGCCTCGATATCGTCGAGCACGGGCTTGAAGAGCAGCACGCCTGAACTTCAGTTAGATGCACTCAGCACTTCGTCATGGCCGGGTATAGCCGTCCGAAGGACGGCGTCGCTTCCGCTCGCCTATGTCCCGGCCATCCACGTTCTTCCTGCCGCGACGTCGCAAGGACGTGGATGCCCGGCACAAGGCCGGGCATGACGAAGAACGAAAGTGCGCCCTCAGCGCGAGAACCGGTGCGCGATCATTTCCTTCAGGATCTTGCGGCGGATGGTCTTGTTGGTGAGCGAAGCATCGCGCCACCACCAGCCGTCCTGCTCCATCTTTTCAGTCGCCGCGACAAAGCGATCGGCCACCTCGGCAAAATCCGCCTCGGTATAGTTCAGGCTGAAGATCAGCCGGCCGGTCCCGACCCAGCTCAGCGCGAGCCCCTCGGCCCGCAGATAATATTGCAGCATCCAGTTGTAGCGCGACGGTGTGGTGTAATGGACCATCCAGATCGAAGACAGGTTGGAGACGCGGACCGGCAGGTCTTGCGCGGCAAGCCGGTCGTTCAATTGCGCCGCGCGTTCGTTCCAGGTCTCGTCGAGCCCGTTATAGACCGAACGGAAATTGGGGCTGGCAAGCCGGCTCAGGAATTCATCCATCGCCGTCATGACGTAGGGATGCGAGTTGAAGGTGCCGCGCGCGAAGCAGACGTCGGCGGGGCGATCGTCGCGGAACCGGCGCATCAGTTCCTTGCGCCCGCAGACGACGCCGATCGGCAAGCCCCCGGCGAGGCTCTTGCCGTAGGTCACCATGTCGGCGCGCACGCCGAAATATTCCTGCGCGCCGCCTGCGGCGAGGCGGAAGCCGACGAACACCTCGTCGAAGATCAAGACAATGCCGCGCTGGTCGCAGACTTCCCGCAGCGCCTTGAGCCACGCGCCATAGGCGGCGCGATCGAAATTGCCGGTTCGGGAGCTGTCGACCAGCGCGGAGTCGCCGGGCGCATTGGCATTGGGGTGCAGCGCCTGCAGCGGATTGACCAGCACGCAGGCGATATCGCGCCGCGTCCTCAGCACGTGCAGCGTCCGCTCGGACATGTCGGCGAGCGTATAGGTTTCGTGCGGCGAGAGCGGATTGCCGACGCCCGGCTGCACGTCGCCCCACCAGCCGTGATAGCTGCCTGCGAAACGCACCAGATGCGAGCGGCTTGTGTGATAGCGCGCCAGCCGCACCGCCTGCATCACCGCCTCGGTGCCGGACATGTGGAACGAGACCTCGTCAAGTCCGGAAATCTCGGTGAGCCGCTTCACATTGTCGGTGATGACGGGATGGTAGGGCCCGAGCACGGGGCCGAGCGCATGGGCGCGCTTCTCGGCACCCGCGATGCACTCCTTGTAAAAATCGTTGCCGAAGATGTTGACGCCATACGAGCCGGTCAGGTCGTAGGACACATTGCCGTCGACATCGGTGACGGTGACGCCCGACGACGATTCCACGAAGGCGCTACTGCCGAGATGCTCGCGGACCAGCCGGCTGTACTGGAACGGCACCCGGTAGGTTTCGGTGAACTGCAAGTCGGAGATCCGCGTCGCGGCTTCCGCCGTCATCTGCCGGCCCCTGGGGTAACGTTCCTGGTAAAGCTTTGCGAGCCGGAAGAAGCCGTCCTGGCGCCTGGTGGCGAGGTCCGCCGGCGCGCCGTCGGAACAGAAAAAATCGTTGATGCCGAATTCGTAAGCCGGGACCAGGCGCGCGACCATGCGCGACATCTTGGAATGTCCGCTCAGCGAGCGGTGCTTGGCGCGCGACAGCGCCAGCCGCGCCTTGACCTTGGGAAAGACTGCGGCCGCGCCGGCGACCGCAGCTGTGGACAAATAGAGAATCGACAGGGGCGAATCCATGCCACCAGCGCTAACCAGAGCTCCTGACAGAATCATGACAATCAGAGCCCTGATCTCCGCCCTGTCCGAGCAGGAGGACCTCAATTTCCTGTTGACCAACCGTATCCCGCGGGCGGCGGCCACGCGCTTCATGGGCTGGTTCAGCAAGATCGAGAATCCTTATGTCCGCGACCTTTCGATTGCCTGCTGGCGGCTGTTTTCCGACCTCGATTTGTCCGAGGCCAAGAAAACCGAGTTCAAGAGCCTGCACGACTGTTTTACGCGTGAGCTTCGCCCCGGCCTGCGGCCGCCCGACCCCGATCCGCGGGTGGTGGCGAGCCCCTGCGACGCCATCGTCGGCGCGTTCGGCAGCATCCGGGATGGCGAGCTATACCAGATCAAGGGCGCGCCCTATTCGTTGCTCGACCTCGTCGGCGATGGTACGCTGGTGGAGCAACACCGCCAGGGCCGCTTCGTCACGCTGCGCCTGACCTCGAGCATGTATCACCGCTTTCACGCCCCGTATGACTGCCGGATCAAACGCGTCACGTTCATCCACGGCGACGTGTGGAACGTCAACCCGATCGCGCTGAAGCGGGTCGAGCGGCTGTTTTGCAAGAACGAACGGGCGGTGCTGCAAACCCAACTCTCGAGCGGCGAGGCGCTGACGCTGGTGCCGGTGGCGGCAATTTTGGTCGCCAGCATCCGGCTGCATTTCCTCGATGTCGTCCTCAACGCGCAAACCAGGGGCGCGACCGTCTTTCCTTGCGACGTCGAGGTCCGCAAGGGCTGTGAGCTCGGCTGGTTCGAGCATGGATCGACGATCATCGTGCTGGCGCCGGATCAGTTCGAGTTTTGCGATGACGTCACCGAAGGCTCGCGGATTCGCGCAGGCCAGCCGCTGCTGCGAAAGCCGGTTCCGAACTAGTGGTTCGGAAGTTCTCTTCATTATCGCGTGCCGGTCCTTCAACAAAATGCGGATGGATGCGAGCTCAATGAAGGCCAGATAGTTGACCGCATATCGGGTCGCCACATGTCGACATTGCTTGAGAACGTCGATCAGGTTAGGCATTTCCGAGATTGTGAAGGTTTTCGGACCTTAAGCGGGGTCTGACTTGAGTCCGTAACGGACCCGTTCCAGCGAGCGATGAAATCCGCTAGGTCCAGCTGGGACGGCTTGGGTTCGTAAAGGCCCACATGCACTCCAGAGCGTCCGTGGCCGCTGTTCGGCGCACTGGTGATGGTAAGACCCGCGGACCTCGCGCAGAATTGTAACGACGTGAGGAAATGTTCCTTTTGGTGGTTTCATCGCTTCACCATTTCAAGAGGAGTCAAACGCTATTGGCTTTTGGAGAAATTGAATGACTGAGCTTAAACTTCTGGCGGCCGCGCTGATCGCCACAGCCATGCTCGCAGCTCCTGCTATGGCTCGCGAGAGCTACGTAACCTCGCGGCACCTCGCAGGAAACACCAATGCGAGTAACACGCCCGGCGCGCGTTATATTGGCGGAGGCGATGGTTTTCGCGGCGCCCACTTTAGCGGCGGCTTCGGTGGTACTCCCGGTGACGGATACAGGGGCCGCGATGTGTGGGGTCACTGGGGCACCTACTATGGCCCATGGTTCCGACGCTTTGAAACAGAAGCTCCATTTGTTGTTTTGTAAACAACGACGGAGAAAACATGAAACTCACGACAATAGCATTAGCCTCTGCGTTCGCGCTCTCCAGTACGTTCGCGCTTGCAAAAACGGTTCGTCATAAGCCGAGCATCAGGACCTACGACTTGCATAGGGATATACCGCTGGGCAGATCAGGTTTTTTGCATCCGAACTACGGCAAAACAGACGGTGCAACCAGCATGTCCGCGGGCGGATTGATGTGGAACGGAAGGAGCGCGTCCGAGTGGGGCGGCGGCTAACACTAACCGCAAGGGCTATTCGCGCCCCGTAGTATCAGGATCTTCGGTCAACGTGATCGCTAACCCCGTCAGGGTCGCTCCGATACCGAAGGTTATCGCGCATGTGCCCACGAACATTATCATAACGACATCCGGAGTTGGGCTGTAATTGATCAAGGTCGCGATGCCCAACGCGGTGATGTGAGTTTCGAGAAACGCAAAGGCGAGACCAACGGCAATGCCCATCGCCGTGTGGCTGGTAGCCTCCAGCAGCAGCGAAGGCTTGATCAATGCAGACCGCTTCTTAGGGCGCACAGGCCTGACCTCATGTCGTGTGTGTTTGCTGACAACTGCAGTCGAAGCGCGAATTGTCTGGCTGGATCAATTCGACTGCCGCGAGGATTTGCGCTCCGGAGTAAACATGCCCCAGTGCGAATAGCTGATCCATTCATCATGATCGCTCATGTCATCGGCTCCTTTTGTGCAGATAATGTTTAGATAAGAGATAACCGCACCGTCACCATTAAAACTTTCTTTAGTTCAGCATTGGACACCAGCAGCGCGGCCGATCATCCCTCGAAGCTGTCCAGCGCGAACCGGCTCCGAGCGCTGGCGCAGCACACTTGACCTGCGTTGAGTGCTGCCTCGTTCCCTTCTTTGACCGTCAGTCGCGTTCGAAGATCTTGGCGCCGGGGTAGACCCGGCGAGCGTAGGCTACGACCAGCGCGCGGTCCTGTGTCTCCAAGAACGGAGTCCGGATCTGACACGACCCGACGAAGAGGTGCCACAAGCCGTTAAGCTTCTGGATGGTGACGTTCATGATAGGGCTTCACATTCGCGAGCAGCTGACCGAGCCAATGCCTTGGCCGCATCAGCGTGTGCGGCTTTCTCAGCTCGCCGCTCATAGTCCTCAGCAAGCGCCTTAAGCTGACCCGCCACGTATTGGTCGGTCATTGTTTGGGCCGCGCGGAGTATGGTCCGTGCCGTGTCCAAATATTGTTTGCTCAGCATTTCGCCTCCACAATCCCAGTTCGAACGGCATAACGCCGTCGAACTACAACCAATCACAGAGAGACGGATCGGACCATTGCACAGACGTTCATCAGTGCCTTACATTTGTTTGGAGACGATGATACTTAGGTTTACGATTGACCACCTGCGCGCCTGGCGAGTGGTAGGAACGTGGCTCCTCGCCCGGCGGCTACCTAGCGACATCGGTCGATCAGCTGGTGACGCTGTTGTTCGCCAAGTACGCTCGCGAGGTCGCAAAGGCGCTGCCAAGCGACAAAGCGTATCCTGTGCGCGGCTCGGAACGGCGCGCGCGTCTAACGGCTTAGCCTTGGGCTGATTTCGGGTTTTGGCACTTTCCGGACCCAGCGCAATGTCCGACTTGAGTCCGGAATGCGAACCAAAGCGGATGTCCGCCGACCACTCTGAACAGATAGGTTCACGCCCTAATCTCGCTTTCCGCCGCGCGCCTCTTTATATAGTCCGAGATTCGAATTCAACGCACGGGATCTTTGAGATGGCGCGGGCGCCGGTTCTGGCGGCGGGGGGCATTGTACTGCGGCAGGCGAAGACGCCGCTGGTCGCGGTGGTGCGCCTGCGCAAGCGCAATGAGTGGGTGCTTCCCAAGGGCAAGCTGGATGCCGGCGAAACGCCGCGCGATGCCGCCGAGCGCGAGGTGCTGGAAGAAACCGGGCACGAGGTGTCCGTGCACGAATTTTTGGGAACGCTGGTCTACGAGTGCGGCGGGCGTTCCAAGGTCGTCCACTATTGGCGCATGGAGGCCGATGGCGAGCAGATTCATGAACTCATGCATGACGTAAGATCGGTCGATTGGCTGCCGCTTTCCGATGCGGTCGAGCGGCTGTCGCGCGGCTATGAGCGCGCGTTTCTGAGAACCGTGGGCCCGATCGCGCTGCAGGCGGTGGCGCTTGCCGAGAACGCGCGGCGAAGCAAGGCCAGGCAGCCCGCGCCCGAGAAGCGC
>JBATYU010000409.1:0-28195 GCA_049674245.1 Bradyrhizobium sp.
TGGCTGGGGCGGGAGGGATCGAACCTCCGAATGGCGGAATCAAAATCCGCTGCCTTACCGCTTGGCTACGCCCCAACAGGCTTTTGAGATGCTGCAGCACGATACCGCAGATTCCCTTAACAATACCGCCGGTCTATAGAGGGAGTTGAGCGATTTCAACAGCCTGAAGCCTGAATTTTGCATTGAACCAGAACGGAAATTCTTCCGCTCAGAACGGGTGATCTCTTCGCGCTAAGCAGGCTTAGCTGCAGCAGAAACGGCCCCGCCCGCCTTGCCTTGCACACCTAATCACCGTTCGGGAGAGTTGAGGCAACGCCGGTTTCGTGGGAAGACGGCAGCCTGTTCCGGTCCTTGAGGCGAGATCACATGACCTACCGCGCGCCGATCAACGATATGCTGCTTGCGCTGAACCACGGCGCAGGCCTTGAGGCCGCCGTGAAGGCCGGGCACTACGGCGATTTCGACGCCGACATCACCGCGGCCGTGCTCGAGGAAGCCGGTAAATTCGCCAGCGACGTTTTGGCCCCGCTCAATCGCGTCGGCGACGAACACGGCATCAAGCTCGAGGCCGACAAGGTGACCACCGCCCCCGGCTGGCCCGATGCGTATCAGCGCTGGATCGCGGGGGGCTGGAACGCGGTGTCCGGCCCCGAAACGTTCGGCGGACAAGGTTTGCCGCTCGCCATCAACGCCGTCTGCACCGAGATCTGGAGCGCATCGAACATCGCGTTCGGCCTATGCCCGCTGTTGACGCTCTCCGCGATCGAGGCGCTCGACGCCCATGGCAGCGAAGCGCTGAAGAAGATCTATCTGGAAAAGCTGGTGTCGGGCGAATGGACCGGCACCATGCAGCTCACCGAGCCGCAGGCCGGGTCCGATGTCGGCGCGCTGCGCACCCGCGCTGATCGCGCGGCAGACGGCAGCTACCGCATCAAGGGCACCAAAATCTTCATCACCTATGGCGACCACGACATGACCGATAACATCGTGCATTTCGTGCTGGCGCGATTGCCCGATGCGCCTGCGGGCACCAAAGGCATTTCGCTATTCCTGATCCCGAAATTCCTGGTCAACGCCGACGGCTCGCTCGGGCAACGCAATGATATCTACGTCAGCGGCGTCGAACACAAGCTCGGCATGCATGCCTCGCCGACCTGCACTATGACGATGGGCGATCATGGCGGCGCCATCGGTTATCTGATCGGCGAGGAAAACAAGGGCATGCAATGCATGTTCACGATGATGAACCAGGCCCGGCTCGGCGTCGGCCTCGAGGGCGTCGGCATCGCCGACCGCGCGTATCAGCAGGCGCTTGACTTTGCGCAGGGACGCCGTCAGGGCCACGCCATCGGCAAGAGCGGCGGCGATCCGGATCCGATCATCGTGCATCCCGACGTCAAGCGCATGCTGATGCAGATGCGCGCGTCGACGGCTGCGGCGCGCACGATCTGCTATGCGACCGCGGTTGCGCTCGACATTTCCGTGCGGGCCAAGGATGCCAAGGTGCGGACCGATGCCGCCGCACGCGGCGCGCTGCTGACGCCGATCGCAAAGGCGTTCTCCACCGACATTGGCAACGAGGTCGCTTATCTGGGTGTGCAAATCCACGGCGGCATGGGATTCATCGAGGAGACTGGCGCCGCGCAGCACTTTCGCGACGCGCGCATCACCCCGATCTACGAGGGTACCAACGGCATCCAGGCGATCGATTTGGTGACGCGCAAGCTCGCCGCCGATGGCGGCGCCTCGGTTTGGGCGCTGCTCGACGAACTCTCCGCCGTCGTCAGGCAGGTCGAGGCCTCCAATGACCCGGCCTTCGGCACTACGGGTGCCAAATTGCGCGACGCGCTCGCCTCGCTCGATCGCGCCAGCCGGTGGCTGTTGGAGCGCGTCACCTCTGCGCCGAACGATGCGCTGGCGGGCGCGACGCCTTACTTGCGCCTGTTCGGATCGACGCTCGGCGGATGCTGGCTTGCGGGCGAAGCGCTCGCCGCGTGCGCCGATGGCGACGGCGAGCGTTATGTTGCGCTGGCGCGGTTCTTTGCCGAAAACATTTCGGTGCAGGCGGTTTCACTTGAGAAGACGGTGACCGACAGCGCCGAAGCCGTGAACGGCGCGGATGCCGTGCTGCTGGCGTAGGTCACCGTCGGCTGAGCTGCAACGACAACGCAACGGCACTTCCTCTCGGGAGAGGCCTCGGGTGAGCAAAGCTCTGAGGAATCACGTTTAAGCGCCGCTGCGTCCACCGCATCCGGGCGCCGTCACCCACTTATCGGCAGGCAAGGCTTCGTCCGTCGAAGGAGCGATAGGTCCCGGATGCCGGTTGGTAGGACCGGAAGTGCGTACAACCCGGTGGGCCCGCGGTCGGCTTGCGCGGCCCGTTCTCAACGCGCTTCTGTAATGGAGCTGCTACGACCGGCGCGGTAGCCGGTTTGCGGTTTTTCGGCATAACGCCGCGCGGTTGCTTTGCGGCGGCATTCTCTTCCGCGGCAGCCGCCTTCTCTTCCGCCGCAGCAGGCTTGTTTTCTGCGGGTGCGGGCTTCTCTTCCGCCGCAGCAGGCTTCTCTTCCGCGGCAGCGGGCTTCACATCAGCAATGGTTGGCTTCTCGGCCACGGCGGGCTGCTTTGCGAAGGTATTTTCGTCCGCGGCATCAGATTTCTGTTCCGCGGCAGCCGGTTTCGGAGTATTCGCGGCGTCGGGTTTCTCACCCTGCGCGGCAGCGGATTGCTGGTTCGCGGCCTTCTGCCGTTCGATGAACTCTTTGCATTGAAACGGGAAAACGATTTCCCCGGAAACGGTCAAACCGATCGGCATGCAGCCCCCGGGCGGCGGCTCTACCGTCACTGCGGGTTCTGCCGAGGCGGGCGTTGGATCGACCGCGCCAGTTGTCTGGGCGAGCGCTATGCCGCTCATTGCCGCGAGAAGGACACAGCCTAGCGCGCCGGCACGGCCGGTCTCGAGAGCTATCAAAAATTTCATGCAATCACCCAACCAACGTCCCCGGGAACCTTCACCACGCCTTCAGGGCATACCCGTGGCGTGATGAGGACCGGACCAAGGCCGTGACGCGGCCAACAGATGGCCGGAGCAAGGCGATCCGGAAGTGCCTGCCCGAGCGGCCCTCTGCCCGGTTGGTGGACGCGCTACGCTCCGAGTTTTATTCGAGCGGCCGCAACCCCGCCTCGATCTCGGCGCGGCGCGGTTCCAGGAACGGCGGCAGCGCGAGCCTTTCGCCGAGCCTTTCCATCGGCTCATCGCTGGCAAAGCCGGGACCATCGGTCGCGATCTCGAACAGGATGCCGTTCGGCTCACGGAAATACAGGCTACGGAAATAGAAGCGGTCGATCTCGCCGCTGTTGGGAATCCGAAGTTCGTTCAGCCGCCGTGTCCAGGCATGATATTGCGCGTCGTCCGGGGTGCGGAACGCAACATGGTGCACGCCGCCCGCGCCCTGCCGCGCGACCGGCAAATCCTTGGCTTCGATCACATGCAGTTCCGCCGCCGGACCGCCCTCACCCATCGCAAACACGTGAATATGCGCCCCGTGCGCAGCATAGTCGCGCATGCGGCGCATGTTCATGACCTCAGTCAGGACGAAAGCCGCGCGTGGCAGTTCGTGCACGGTGAGCACGATCGGGCCGAGGCCGCGGATCTGGTGTTCCACCGGAACCGCACTGCGCTCCCATGGCGCGGACGACCCCGCACCACCGTCGTCGACCAGCACCAGACGCTGGCCTTCGCCGTCCTCGAACGGCAGGGTCAGCCGGCCGTCGACCTCGAGCACCTCGCCGGTCACGCCACCGGCCTGCTTCAGGCGATCGCGCCAATAGCCAAGCGTCTTTTCGCCGGCGACGCGCAGGCCGGTGCGCGAGATGCTGTTGGTGCCGCGGCGCTCGGGCGCTGCCGGAAAATCGAAGAAGGTGAGATCGGTGCCGGGATTGGCTTTCCCGTCGGCGTAGAACAGGTGGTATGCGCTGACGTCGTCCTGATTGACGGTCTTCTTCACCAGCCGCATGCCCAAAAGGCCCGTGTAGAACGCCAGATTCTCGCGCGGTTTCGCTGAAATCGCCGTGAGATGGTGAATTCCAGTCAACTGCACGACTTAAACTCCCGCGCGTCATTCCGTCACCGTTGAAAACCGGCGGCGGCGGTTTGGGCAGCCTCGGAGTTGATGTAGGCTATCGTCCTGCGACTCGCCAGTGGAGCGGATTTGACATTCGCCGCACAGGCGGCCCGTTTCGGGGACGATGCCATGACCGTTCAACTGATAGTCACCGATGAAGGCGCGACGCGGGTGATCACGCTCCGAAGGCCGGAAAAGAAGAACGCCATCACGCAGGACATGTATCGCGCCATGAGCGACGCGATCGACACCGCGCAAAATAACCCGGCGATCCGCTGCCTCATCATCACCGGCGGTTCCGGCGTCTTCACCGCCGGCAACGATCTCGAGGATTTTCTCAACGAAGGCATCTCCAACACCGGCACGGCACGCAGCGCCAACAATGCCATCAAGTTTCTTTATTCACTCGCCCATAACGTCAAGCCGATCATCGCAGCCGTCGACGGCGTCGCGATCGGCATCGGCACCACCATGCTGTTCCATTGCGATTACGTGCTGGCCTCTACCACTGCGACCTTCTCCACGCCCTTCATCCATCTCGGCCTGGTCCCGGAGGGCGCCTCCAGCCTGTTGATGCCGCACACCATGGGCTACCAGCGCGCCTTCGCCATGCTGGTGATGGGACGCACCTTCAGCGCCGAGGACGCCCAGGTCGCCGGCTTCGTCAACGTCGTGGTGTCGCCCGGCCATACCGAGGCCGAAGCCAAGAAGGTGGCGCGCGAGATTTGCAAGCTGCCGGCGGAAGCGGTCGCGATCTCGCGCAGGCTGATCAGATTGCCGCCGGAAGACATGACCCGCCGGATCGAGCAGGAAAGCCATCTGTTCGGCGAGCGGATGCGCTCCAAGGAAGCGGTCGCCGCGTTCAAGGCGTTTTTCTCACGAAAGAAAGCGTAGCGCCGAAATTTCGTGAAATCGTTGCGCGCCTTCTCTATCGTCGAGCCATGAGACATCCGCTTGCACAGATGCTGACGGTCGCGGCGCTGGCGATCGTGCTCGGCCCGCTTTCCGAAGCCCTTGCCCAGCAAGTCTTGGCCCAGGATGACACGCCGGTCGATGTACGGATTCTCGCAATCAACGATTTCCACGGCAATCTGCGGCCGCCTCCCGGCGGGATCAGGATTGCCGATCCCGACGACAAGACGAAGACCGTCGTGGTGCCGGCCGGCGGCGCCGAGCAGATGGCGAGCCTCCTCACACAACTGCGCGAAGGCCACCCCAACAACATCTTCGTTTCCGCCGGCGACCTGATCGGCGCGAGCCCCCTGCTCTCGGCGATGTTCCACGATGAACCCACCATCGAATCGATGTCGATGATGGGGCTCGAGCTTTCCGCCGTCGGCAATCACGAATTCGACAAGGGCAAGGACGAGCTGTTGCGGATGCAAAATGGCGGCTGTCATCCGATCGACAAATGTCAGGGGCCGCGTCCGTTTCGCGGCGCGAAATTCCATTACCTGGCCGCCTCCACCTTCGACAGAGCGACCGGCAAGAACATCTTCCCGCCCTATGAGATCAGGGAGTTCGAAGGCATCCCCGTGGCCTTCATCGGCCTGACCCTGAAAGGCACGCCTGGCATCGTTTCGCCGGTCGGGATCGAAGGTCTCGAATTCCGCGACGAGGCCGTCACCGTGAACGCATTGGTGCCGGAATTGGCGGCGCGCGGCGTCGAAGCCATCGTCGTGCTGATCCATGAAGGCGGCGTTCCGACCGGCGACTATAATGAATGCCCTGGCATCTCCGGGCCGATCGTCGACATCGTCAAGGAGTTGGATGCCGCGGTCGGCGTGGTCATCAGCGGTCACACCCACAAGGCCTATGTCTGCGACATCGACGGACGGCTCGTCACCTCAGGCGACAAGTTCGGCACGCTGGTCACCGCGATCGACCTGAAGCTCGACCGGGCCACCAAGAAAATCATCGGCGCCAAGGCCAACAACGTCATCGTGCGCAGCAACTTCTATCCGAAGGACCCGGAGCAAACCGCGCTGATCTTGTCCTACGACAAGGACGCCGCGCCGATCGCGGATCGCCGGGCCGGATCGATCAAGGAGACGCTGTCGCGCGTGCCCAACGATGCCGGCGAGAGCGTGCTCGGCGATGTGATTGCCGACGCGCAACTCGCCGCGACCAGCGCGATCGCAAATGGTGGCGCGGTGATCGCCTTGACCAATCCGGGTGGCATCCGCACCGACATAATTAAGAGCGAGGATGGCATCGCGACCTACGCCGATTTGTTTGCGAGCCAGCCATTCCGCCACCAACTGGTGACGCTGACGCTGACCGGCGCGCAGATCAAGGACGCGCTGGAGCAGCAATGGATCGACCCCAATCGTCCACGCATCTTGCAGGTTTCCAAGGGTTTCAGCTACGCGTGGGACGCCACAAAGCCGTCCGGCGCGCACGTCATCGCCGAACGCATGACGCTGAACGGCAAGCGGATCGACCCGGCCGCGCGCTGCCGCGTCACCGTGAACAATTATCTTTCGGTGGGCGGCGACGGTTTCGCCGTATTCAAGCAGGGAACCGGCCAGCAATACGGCGTCTACGACGTCGACGCCCTCTACGCCTATTTTCTGGCCAACAGCCCGATCGCGCCGACCCGCACCGATCGCGTTATCCGAGCGAACTGAAGGCGATATCCGCTCTTTCCGAGCAGCGCACAAGCCCCTAGCTTGCGGCGCACAAGCCCCTAGATTATTGTGTTACATGAGCACGCTTCTCCTCACCCATCCCGCATGCCTCGATCATGCCACGCCTCCGGGACACCCCGAGCGCGCCGACCGTTTGCGCGCGATCGCCGAGGTGCTTTCCGAACAGCAATTCGACGGGCTTGCGCGCCAACAGGCGCCTGCGGGCTCGCTCGATCAGGTCACGCTTTGCCACAACGAGCATTATATCGAAGAGCTCCGCCATATCGCGCCGTCAAACGGCTTGGTCTATGTCGACGGCGATACCTCGATGTCTCCCGGCACGTGGGAAGCCGTCATGCGCGGCGTCGGCGGCGCGGTCGCAGCCACCGACGCGATCATGTCGGGCACGCATCAAAACGCGTTCGTCGCAGTGCGGCCTCCGGGCCATCACGCCGAAATCAACAAGCCGATGGGCTTCTGTTTTTTCGACAACGCCGCGATTGCCGTGCGTCACGCGCAGCGTAAATACGGCATTGGCCGCGCGGCGATCGTCGATTTCGACGTTCATCACGGCAACGGCACCCAGGATATCTTCTGGGCCGACGCAAGCGTGATGTATTGCTCGACGCACCAGATGCCGCTGTTTCCGGGCACTGGCTCAAGCGGCGAGCGCGGCGAGCATGACACCATCGTCAACGCGCCGCTCGCCGCGGATGACGGCAGCGCCAAATTCCGTGCCGCATTCGAAAACGTGATCCTGCCGCAACTGCAGAAATTCAGCCCCGAGCTTGTCATCATCTCGGCCGGCTTCGATGCGCATTACCGCGACCCGCTGGCATCGCTCAATCTCAACGCGGAGGATTTTGGCTGGGTCACGCGCAAGCTGATGGATGTTGCAGAAAAAAGCGCCGGCGGCCGAGTTGTCTCGGTGCTGGAAGGCGGCTACGACCTTCAGGGGCTGAAAGAGTCGGTAGCGGCTCATGTCACCGCGTTGATGGGGACGTGAATTCCCGTCACAATGCGCCCGCAAAAAATTCATTTGATTCTGCGCCAGGGAATCGGCGCGCCCGGGAACGAGATATGGCCGAAAACACCCAGACCGATGTGAAGAAGCTCTCTTTCGAGCGCGCGCTTGAGGAACTCGAATCGATCGTCAAGCGGCTCGAGGATGGCAAGGTGCCGCTCGAGGAATCGGTGGCCATCTATGAACGCGGCGAAGCCCTGAAGCGGCGGTGCGAGGAATTGCTGCGGCATGCGGAGGCGCGGGTCGAAAAGATCACGACCGACGCCAACGGCCAGCCGACTGGCACCGAGCCGCTCGACATCCAATAGTCGGCCGCGCCAATTGGCAGCAACGGAACCCGCGAAGGCCGGAAGTCACGTCCGCCGCTCGCGCAGGCGCCGCCGATTTGAGGCGAATCGGAACTATTGGGCTCCCGCAGGGTTTGAGGTCGACGCCCGCCCAATCTTCTTGCACGTCTCTCCTGAGGTTCCAGCGGGTTGGCTTTAACCGCGGGTTTAGTGTAATGCTTGGGGTAGTATGGGCTCTTGACGGCAGGCTGCGCGCGCTGACCTCTTGCAGTAAGCTCTTCAACTACCTACTAAAAATGGCTTGGACGGGTGAAGCCATCAAGAGTGACATAGATCACATTGATCAAATCTGGAGCGCCGTTAGGCTTTCAAATCGGGCTTCGGCCCGCCTAGCCAGCTCCGGAACCGGGGAGTTCGCTGCGCCTATGGTCTGCAACACATCTCACGTCGGATTCCTGTTCCGACATGCAAAATTGGAACATCGCCGTGACCGTATTCAGTAAGACGCCGCTTCTCGACACCATCCGCACCCCGGCTGATTTGCGTCGGCTCAAGGTGGAACAGATCCGGCAAGTCACCGACGAGCTGCGCCAGGAAACCATCGACGCCGTCTCGGTCACCGGCGGCCATTTCGGAGCCGGCCTCGGCGTGGTCGAACTGACCACCGCCATCCATTACATCTTCGACACCCCGCGCGACCGGCTGATCTGGGACGTCGGCCATCAGGCCTACCCGCACAAGATCCTGACCGGCCGCCGCGACCGCATCCGCACGCTGCGCACCGGCGGCGGGCTGTCCGGTTTCACCAAGCGCACCGAAAGCGACTACGACCCGTTCGGCGCGGCCCACTCATCGACCTCGATCTCGGCGGCGCTGGGCATGGCGGTGGCGCGCGACCTCTCCGGCGGCAAGAACAATGTCATCGCCGTGATCGGCGACGGCGCGATGTCGGCAGGCATGGCCTATGAGGCCATGAACAATGCGGGAGCGATGAATTCGAGACTGATCGTGATCCTCAACGACAACGACATGTCGATTGCCCCGCCGGTCGGCGCGATGTCGGCCTATCTGTCGCGCCTCTATTCCGGCAAGACCTACCGCTCGCTGCGCGAGGCCGCAAAACAGATCAACAAGCGTCTGCCGAAGGTGCTGGCCGACCGCGCCAACCGTGTTGAAGAATATTCGCGCGGCTTCATGGTCGGCGGCGGCACGCTGTTCGAGGAGCTCGGCTTCTATTATGTAGGCCCGATCGACGGCCATAACCTCGACCACCTGTTGCCGGTCTTGAAGAACGTGCGCGACATGGAGGATGGCCCGATCCTGCTCCACGTCGTGACGCAAAAGGGCAAAGGTTATCCGCCGGCGGAGGCGTCTGCCGACAAATATCACGCCGTGGTCAAGTTCGACGTCGCCACCGGCACGCAGGCGAAGGCAAAACCCAACGCCCCCGCCTATCAGAACGTGTTCGGCCAAAGCCTCGTCAAAGAGGCGGAAAAAGACGACAAGATCGTCGGCATCACCGCGGCGATGCCGTCCGGCACCGGCATCGACATCTTCAGCAAGGCCTTTCCGAAGCGCACCTTCGATGTCGGCATCGCCGAGCAGCATGCGGTGACGTTCGCAGCCGGTCTTGCCACCGAAGGTTTTAAGCCGTTCTGCGCGATCTATTCGACCTTCCTGCAGCGCGGCTATGACCAGGTCGTCCACGACGTGGCCATTCAGAGTCTGCCGGTACGGTTCGCGATCGATCGCGCCGGCCTCGT
Organism: Bradyrhizobium sp.; assembly: GCA_049674245.1. Taxonomy (GTDB): domain Bacteria; phylum Pseudomonadota; class Alphaproteobacteria; order Rhizobiales; family Xanthobacteraceae; genus Bradyrhizobium. Next base: position 9,829 of record JBATYU010000409.1, read on the forward strand.
CGGCGCCGACGGCGCGACCCATGCCGGCTCGTTCGACAACGCCTATCTCGGCTGCCTGCCCAATTTCGTCATCATGGCGGCGTCCGACGAGGCGGAACTGGTGCACATGGTCGCGACGCAAGTGGCAATCAACGACCGTCCAAGCGCGGTGCGCTATCCGCGCGGCGAGGGCCGCGGCGTCGAGATGCCGGAATTCGGCGTTCCGCTTCCGATCGGCAAGGGCCGCATCGTCCGCGAAGGCAGCAAGATCGCGTTATTGTCGTTCGGCACCAGGCTTGCCGAATGCGAGAAGGCCGCCGACGAACTCGCTGCCCACGGCCTTTCTACCACCATTGCGGATGCGCGCTTCATGAAGCCGCTCGACGTCGATCTGGTCCTGAAACTGGCGCGCGAGCACGAGATCCTGCTCACCGTCGAGGAAGGCGCGATCGGCGGCTTCGGTTCCCATGTGATGCAGACGCTCGCCGAGAACGGCATGCTCGACTCAGGCTTGCTGAGGGCACGCTCGATGGTGTTGCCCGACGTGTTCCTCGATCACGACACACCGAGCGCAATGTATGCCCGCGCCGGCCTCGACGCCAAGGGCATTGTCGCCAAGGTGTTCGAGACGCTGGGCAAGGATTTCAAGGTCGAAGCGGTCAAGCTCGCCTGACGGCTCAGGCGCTCAGGAAAGTTTACAGTTCGGTGGCTTCATTCTTCGAGACGGCGCGGAGTGTATCATCGGGCCGCGCTTTGCGCGGATCCGTTGGCGCCTTCTCAGGATGAGGTCTTAGACCCTCATGGTGAGGAGCGCGGCAATGCCGCGCGTCTCGAACCACGAGGCCATGGGCTTCGAAGAATGAAAATTTACCTGGCCGGGCCGGACGTTTTCCTGCCGGATGCCGTTGATATCGGACGGCGCAAGAGAGAAATCTGCGCGGCCCACGGCGTGATCGGGCTCTACCCGCTCGATAACGCGATCGATCGGCTGGCGGACAACATCTCGCTCAACATCTTCAAGGGCAACCAGGCCATGATGGATGCGGCCAACGCCATCATCGCCAATCTCACGCCGTTTCGTGGACCGGGCGCTGACGCCGGAACCGCCTACGAACTCGGCTATATGGCGGCACGCGGCAAGTTGTGCCTCGGCTATTCGAACGATCCCACGATCTACGCAGAGCGCGTGCGTCGTTTCACCGAAGTGAGTTCTCAGGATGGGCATCTGGTCGACGCTGAGGAATTGACGGTCGAGGATTTCGGCTTGAGCGACAATCTGATGATGATGCATGCGCTCGATCTGCATGGCTGCCGGCTCGTAACGCCAAGACAGGCGCCCGCGGATATCTGGCACGATTTGACCGCGTTCGAGGCTTGCGTGCGTCTGGCGGCCGAGCGGGTCGCCTCGCGTTAGTTCGAGTGGTGAAGCATGTCCCCTCCGCGCAAACGCGCCGATATTTTGCTGGTCGAACGCGGCCTGTTCGAGAGCCGGGCGCGGGCCCGGGCGGCCATCGAAGCGGGCCTCGTCACCGCCAACGACAGACCGGTCGTAAAGCCGTCCGAGACCATTGCCGCCGACGCCAACCTGCAGGCACAACCGGCGCATCCCTTCGTCTCGCGCGGCGGGGTGAAGCTTGCGGCCGCGCTTGAAACCTATCCGATCGAAATCGAGGACCACGTCTGCCTCGACGTCGGCGCCTCGACCGGCGGCTTCACCGAAGTCCTGCTTGCAAACGGCGCGGCTATCGTATTTGCAATCGATGTCGGGCGCGAGCAATTGCATCGCTCGCTGCGCGATCACCCCAAGGTGGTCTCGATGGAGCGGACCGATATCCGCGATTTCGAAGGCAAGCGCTTGCCGGCGCGGCCCGATATTGTCGTCATCGACGTCAGTTTCATTTCGCTGAAGGCGGTGTTGCCGGTGGCGTTATCGCTGGCCGCAGCACCGATGCATCTTCTGGCGCTGATCAAGCCGCAATTCGAGGCACAGCGAAAACATTCCAAGCGCGGCATCATCCGCAACGCGATGGTGCATCAGGAGATCTGTGACGACATCGCAGGTTTCGCAGCATCGCTCGGATGCAGCGACATCCAGATATTCCCGTCGTCGATCAAGGGCGGCGACGGCAACATCGAATTCTTTCTCGGCGCGCGCCGTGGTTGAGAGGCTCGTCATCGATCATGTCGGTCATTTCGGCGACGGCGTTGCCTTGGTGGACGGCGAGAGAGTCTATGTGCCGTACACGCTGTCAGGCGAGACCGTCGACGTCGAGGCCGTCCACGGCCATCCCGACCGCCGCCGCCTGCTCCGGATCGAAAGCCCAAGCCCAGAGCGCATTGTGCCGTTTTGCCCGCATTTTTCGATCTGCGGCGGCTGCGCAATCCAGCACTGGGAGGCTGAACGCTACCGCGCCTGGAAGCGCAATATCGTGGTGGAGACCCTGGCACAGGCAAAACTCGACTGTGCCGTGGCGCCGCTGATCGACGCCCACGGCCTCGGCCGAAGGCGATTGACGCTGCACGCCCGCATGGGCACGCATGACGTGCTCAAGGTCGGCTTCACCGCTGCCCATTCGCATGACATCGTTCCGGTCGATCGTTGCCCGATCCTCGATCCGCACCTAAGCGGCGCGCTCGATTCGGGATGGGCCATTGCCGAGCCACTGATATCAGTCGGAAAACCGCTCGATATCCAGATCACGGCGACCGACAATGGCCTCGATGTCGATGTGCGTGGCTCCGGGCCGTTGACGGCGGCGATGATCGCAAAACTATCCGTCATCGCCGAACAGCACCGCCTGGCGCGGCTGACGCGGCATGGCGAGCTGGTGCTGATGCGCAGGCCACCGGCGCTCAGGATCGGATCGGCGCAAGTCACCCTGCCGCCGGGCTCGTTCCTGCAGGCAACCGTTGCTGGCGAAGAGACGCTAGCTATGCTCGTGAGTGAGCATTGCGGCCGCGCAAAAAATATCGCCGATCTGTTTTGCGGGGTCGGGCCTTTTGCCCTGAGATTGGCGCCAAGGGCGCGCATTTCTGCATTCGACAATGACGCCGGCGCGATAGAAGCACTGCGGAAGGCCGCAACCGCAACACCCGGATTGAAGCCGATGATGGCTGAAGCGCGCGACCTGTTCCGGCGTCCGCTGAGACGAGAGGAATTGCGCGACTACGATGCCGTCATATTCGATCCGCCGCGGCAGGGCGCGCAGACACAAAGCCTTCAACTCGCGGCGAGCAAGGTCGCCCTGGTGATCGCCGTCTCATGCAATGTCGCGACCTTCGCCCGTGACGCGCGGATCCTGGTCGACGGCGGCTACCGGATCGAGACCGTGACGCCCCTCGACCAGTTCCGCCACACCCAGCATGTCGAATTGGTGGCAAAGTTTAGCAAGTAGCGGGAACGTGGCTACCGCCCCCATCTATCCTGCCAGATCTTCTCGCCGATCACGCAGGACACCCTCGGCTCCTTCTCCGCTACCGGAACGATCGGACGCTCTGGCACAAGCCCAGCGACCTCGAGCAGCAGCTTGGTGCGGATCGCCTCCTTGAATTTCTCGCGGTCCTTGATCGACACCACGAACGAGCCCGGGCCCCCGATCACGCAATCCTCGTAGTACCAATCGAGGTTGTCGATATCCATGGTCGAATAGGACGGCTCCTTCACCATAATCGGCAGGCCGTTGATCACGATGCCCTTCGAAAGCGCCTCCTCGCGCGCGCCGAGTACCGGCGCGCCATTATTGTTGGGACCATCGCCGGAAATGTCGATCACGCGGCGCAAGCCGTGATACGGATTCTCGTCGAACAGCGGCATCGCGAAATAGATCGCGCCCGAGATCGAGGTGCGCGAGGCGCGGCGGATCGGCGTCTTCATGATCTCGTTGGAAACGGCATCGGCCGTTTCCGGGCCGTCGATCACTCGCCAGGGAATGATGATCTTCTGGTCGCTGGAGGCGGCCCATTCGAAATAGGTGATGGCAACTTTGCCGTTCGGCAGGCTTTTGAGCGCCTGCAGAAATTCCTTGGAGACGATCGCCTGCGCATAACCTTCGCGCTGGATCGCGAGCTCATCCATGTCCATGGAGTAGGAGACGTCGACCGCGAGGATCAGTTCGACGTCGACGGATGCGGCCTGGTCCTTGTCCGCCAGATGGTGCTTCGGGCCGGGCGCGGCGAGGCCAGCAACATCGCCACCGGCCAGCGCGCCGGCGACCAGCACAGCCGCGATCGAGACACACCAGCGCATCAGCGGTCCTCCCGTCGAACTATAGGGATCGTGACATGCAAATTGCGCAACGCAAAGCGGGAACATCATTTGCCCTTCACATTCGCTTTAACGCCACAGGCGCAATGAAGCTTCGCAAAATCTGCCGGTTCCATCGCGGGCCGGGAGGCGATATTCTGGCCGCATCAGGCGGAAAACATCAGGAGGTGCTAGCTCGAATGATCGACGCCGTCACCAAACCGAAAACCAGGGTCAAAACCAAGGTCGAACGGCCTCGCCTGCACAAGGTCATCCTCGTCAACGACGACTACACGCCCCGCGAATTCGTCGTCACGGTTCTGAAGGCGGAATTCCGCATGACCGAGGACCAGGCGCACAAGGTCATGATCACGGCGCACCGGCGCGGCGTATGCGTGGTCGCGGTCTTCACCAAGGACGTTGCGGAAACCAAGGCAACGCGGGCGACGGATGCCGGCCGCGCCAAGGGCTATCCCCTGTTATTCACCACGGAGCCGGAGGAATGATGCTGACCGCGCGAAACACCGTTGCGGCCATGCTGCTGTTGTTCTCGACCTCGGCGATGGCCGCCGGCACCACCGCCGGCTTCGAGATGGGCGGACGCTATGGGCGCTTCGATCCCGTGGTCAGCCAGTACAATCAGTCCGGCGAGTTGTTCCGGATCGACGGCCATTGCCAGTCGTCCTGCACGCTGTTTCTCGGCATCCGCAATGTCTGCGTCGGCCGCGGCGCGACGCTGTTGTTTCATGCAGCCCGCGACAGGAGCGGCAACGCCTCGCCCTCCAACACCGAGCACATGCTCAACGCCTACAATCCAACGCTTCGCGAATACGTCACCGCGCACCATTACATGGACACGCTGGCGTTTCATGCGATCTCCGGGTACGACATGATCCGGAAATTCGGCTACCGGGAATGCCCCGGGAGATAGCCGCTAGCTCACAGAGGCGCGGCTTCGCGCGAATCTTTTCCGACCCGTATTGTGCCGAAACTCCCGTAACCACTTTCGAACGACGTTCAGGAATTCGGCCGCCGCGGGGGTCAATTCGCGCTCGCGCAGGCGCATGATCCCGATCTGGCAGACAAGCCGTTTCCCGGCCAGCGGGCGCGAGACCAGATCCGGATCGTCGGGCAGCGGGCGCTCGCTGGCCGGGACGATTGCGAGGCCGATACCGTTGCGAACGAGCCCATGGAGTGTCGGCAGCCTGTTCGCCGTCATCGAATATTGAAAGGAAATCCCCGCAGCCGCAGCCGCGCCATCCACGATCCGGCGGGTGCGAGACTCCACGGGAAACGAGACCAGCGCAGCGTCTGCCATTGCCCGCAACTCGATCGTCTTGCGCCGCGCCAGCGCGCTAACCCTCGGCAGGACAACATGGAAGGTTTCGATCCCGAAACTTTCCGTGATGAAGGATTTCGGCGCGTCGTCGACATAGCCTATTCCGAAATCGGCAATACCGCCGCGCACCTCGTCGATCACCGCATGATGCAATCCCTCGCGCAAGTGAACCTCGATCCCTGAGAACCTTCGGCCATAGCCCGCCAGCAGAGCGGGAAGCATCGCATTTGCCAGCGAAACGACGCTGGTAACGACGATCTGTCCGCGCGGCCGATCAGCCAGCCCCCGCATATTCTCGACACCGATCTTGAGATCGTTGAGCAGACGCTCGGCAAGAGCGGCGAACTCCTTTCCGGCGTCCGTAATACTCACGTGCCGGGTATTGCGGGAAAATAGCTGGACGCCGAGCTCCGCTTCAACCTGCTTGACGGTTCGCGTCAACGCCGGCTGCGACAGCTTCAGAAAGCTCGCCGCCGCAACGAAACTTCGATACTCGGCAACCGCCAGAACGGCGTTGAGTTGCCGCGAACTCAGGCTAGGCAAGCTATCGCGCGCCATGTTTGACCCTCATTGCACTTCTATCTCCCTGACCTGATTAATACAAATACTGGAATAATTGTAGTTATCAGAAACAAATTGCAATATTCGACCATGCCGTCAAAGCTTCGCCTGGGAGAACATCCATGACGATTTGCCTGTACGGTAGCCCGATCAGCACGTTTGCGCGCAAGGTCGCGATCGGCCTCGATCTGAAGGGGCTGCCGTATGAGCTGGTTGACGCGCTGACGCCCGATCGCCGCGAGGAGTTGCGGAAACTCAATCCGCGGCTGGAGGTTCCGGTGTTGACGGATGGCGATCTCCTCATCGTCAACTCCAGCGACATCCTGCAGTATCTGGACTGGCGTTATCCCGATAAGCCGCTCTATCCGGAAAAGATCGAGGCACGCGTCGTCGCGCGGGCATTCGAGCGGCTGGCCGATCAACGCTTCGATCCGATCGTCGTGGACTGCTCGTATTGGAGCTGGGCCGATCGCGACGACAAGCCGCCGCCGGGCCTGCTCGAAGCAGGCCAGCGGGACATCGACACGGTCTTCGACCGTCTCGAACAGATGCTTGGCGCGCGCCCGCAACCCTGGCCGTTTCAAACCCCCGGAGTAGTCGAGTGCGCGTGGTTTGCCAACCTCGCCGCCCTGCGCACGTTTGGCCTTGCGATCGATCCGGAGCGTTTTCCGGCGGTCATGAATTGGTTCAAGGCGATGCGCTCCCATCCGGTATTTGCCGCCGACGCCAGGCGCACCGGCGCTTTCTTGAAAGATCTCAAGCATCTGACGCACGAGCGCAAGCGGCTGTTCTGGAGCGGCGACCGGCTTGAATGGATGCTATCGCGTGGATTTGAGCGATGGTTCATGGCTGAAATCGATGCTGGCCGTGCGACGTTTGCGCCGGGGTGACCCCGCTCAAGGCGCCGGCGTTTCCTCGGCAAGCCCATAGACGCGTGCGGCCTTGGAGAAGCCGGTGACGGGGAATTCGCCGAGATCGGCCCAGCCCTCGGCGCAGGCGCCGGCAAACGCCTCTGAGGCCACCACCGTGCGCGCCAGGCGGCCGGCGATCTTCTCCAGACGCGCGGCGAGATTGACGGCCGGGCCGATGCAGGTGAAGTCGAGACGGCTGGAGCCGCCGATATTGCCGAACAGGATGCCCCCGATATGCAGCGCCACGCCGAACCGGAAGCGCTCGGCGCCCTCGCCGCTCGGATAGCGCATCGCATCGACGTTGGCTCTGGCGTCGCGCGCGGCTTCGAGCACGCGGGCGCAAACCTCCCCGCTATTGCCGTGCTCTTTTGCGATCGGGAACACCGCCAGTAATCCGTCGCCCATGAATTTCAGGATCTCGCCGCCGTGCTGGCGGATGGTCGGCACCTGGCAATCGAAATATTGATTGAGGATGTCGACCACGATTTCCGGCGCCAGGCGGTCTGACAGCGCGGTAAAGCCGCGCAAGTCCGACAGCCAGATCGCCGCCTGCATGGTTTCCGCATGGCCGCGGCGAATTTCTCCGGCGAGAATCCGCTCGCCGGCGCGGTTGCCGACATACGTATCAAGCAGCGTGGCCGCAGTGCGGCGCAGCGCAAAAATCTCGCCGAGTCGGGCAAACGGAGGCACGATCGTCCGCAGCGCCGATAGTTGTTCGTCGCTGAAGCCGCCAGGGTGCCTGGTGCTCCAGCTCGAGGCGTGCGTGGTGCCGTCGGTGAACAGAAGCGGCAGCGCGATGTAATCGGTGACGCCCTCGGCGCGCATATCGTCGAAGAATGGAAAACGCCGGGTTGCGGGATCGTCCAGCCTGTATCTGACTTCCTGCCCGCTGCCGAGAAGCAGCGCCAGCGGGCTCTGCGTGAATTGCGGCGAGTCCGGGAAATCGAAGTCGGCGGTGTTGATGACGATGTCGGCGCCCTGCCGCCAGATGAAGCTGCGGCCGAAAGCGTCGGGGTGCAGCGTCTTCACGAAGGCGCCTGCGCGCCAGAGCGGAACGCCGGCCGCCACCAGGCGCTCGCAGGTCTCGGGTAACAGCGAGACCGGCGTGACCGACGGTGCGCCGTCGATCAGCCAGGCGGTGAGCTCTTGAAGGGCTGAAGCGTTCATGGGTCAGGCATTTGGCGACCAAAGTTCCGGGGTCGTCAAGCCGGTACAAACGCTTTGCGTTTTGGTGACGGCAGGGCAAAGTCGGGGCGAGGAAGCGCGAAAATGCTGGATTCCAGACAGGAAACGCCGGGCGATGTCGCCGGCTTGAGGCGCGGGCTGGAAGCCGCCGATCCCGCGACGCTTCTGTTGGCGCTGGTGCAGCTGACCTGCGAACGGCATTGGCTGGAGGAAGCAAAGCCCTACATCCGCGGGCCCATGAACTACCAGGAGTTCATGCCGGACCAGCTTCGGGCATCGATCCGCGACCGCCTGGCCGAGGTGTTGGCGGAACGCGCCCGCGGCGGAAATTCTTGCTACCCGCCGCCTGACGACGCGCTGCTCTCCGAGATGATGCGTCTGGCGACCGGCGAGGCCGTGCCGGACAATTATATCGCCATGATGCGCGAGGACCTGACCGCGGACAGCCTGCAATCGCGCAGCCTCGCATGGCGCAAGCGCCCCGGCCCCGCCGCGCTTGAAGCTGCCGAAGTCGTCATCATCGGCGCCGGCATGTCCGGGCTTTATGCCGCAATTCAGCTGCAGCAGGCCGGCATCCCCTTCGTCATCCTGGAGAAGAACGACGCCGTCGGCGGCACCTGGTATGAGAACGTCTATCCCGGCTGCGGCGTCGATACGCCGAACCATTTTTATTCCTACGCCTTCGAGCCCAATCACGATTGGTCGCATTTCTTCGCCAAGCGCGACGAGCTCTGGAATTATTTCGAGCGCGTCGCGGACAAATACGATCTTCGAAAACACATCCGGCTCGGAATCGAAGTCACCGAAGCCCGATATGACGAAGCGAGCACGAGCTGGCGCATCACCGCGCAAGCCGCCGACGGGTCGCGACAAGAGCTTGTCGCGCGCGTCTTGGTGTCGGCGGTCGGCGTGCTGAACCGGCCAAAACTGCCGGACATTGCGGGCCTGAGCTCGTTTGCGGGCCCGGCGTTCCATACCGCGCAATGGGACAAAAATTTCGACTGGCGCGGAAAACGCATAGCTATGATCGGCACCGGCGCCTCCGGGCATCAGGTCGGGCCTACGATTGCGCCCGACATCGAACGCTTGATGATCTTTCAGCGCTCGCCGCACTGGGTGGTGCCCAATCCGAATTACCATGCCGGCGTCGACGAGGGCAAGAAATGGGCGCTCGCCAACGTGCCGTTTTACCTGCGCTGGTACCGCTTCCAGCTGTTTTGGGGATTTGCCGACGGCCTGCACGCAGCCCTGCAGGTCGATCCGGACTGGCCGCAGCCAAAACGGTCGCTGAACGCGCTCAACGAAAAGCACCGGCTGTTCATGGAACGGCATATGAAGAGCGAGCTCGCCGATCGCCCGGACCTTCTTGAAAAAGTCATTCCGGATTATCCGGCCTACGGCAAGCGCATCCTGATCGACAATCACTGGTTCAGGATGCTCAAGCGCGACAATGTCGACCTGATTACCGATCCGATCGAGAAAATCGTGCCCGTGGGTGTGCGGACGAAGGATGGTCGCCTCTGGCGCGCGGACGCGCTGGTGCTCGCGACCGGCTTCAAGGTGAGCAAAATGCTTTTTCCGATGAAGATTTTTGGCCGCGAGGGCTGCGAGTTGCTCGACCTCTGGGGCACGGACGACGCAAAAGCCTATCTCGGCCTCACCGTTCCCGGCTTTCCGAATTTTTTCATGCTGACGGGCCCGAATACCGCGCTCGCCCATGGCGGCAACCAGATTTTTATGACCGAGTGCAGCGTGCGGCACATGATGCTTTGCTTGCGCGAACTGTTGGAGAGCGGGCAGCGCTCGATCGAGTGCAAGCCGCAGGTTTACGAGAGCTATAACCGCGAGGTCGATGCCCAGCATGCGCGCATGGTGTGGACCCACAAGGGCATGACCAACTGGTACCGCAACCCGCACGGCCGGGTGTTTGCGATCACGCCATGGCGGCTGGTCGAATACTGGAAGATGACGTCGAGATTTGATCCGGCGGAATATGACATCAGGTGAGCTGTACGACATTCTTCCTCTGCGCGGCGAGATGGATTGCTTCGCTGCGCTCGCAATGACGGGAGTCACACCTCCGCATTCTCGCGGCGCGGTTTTGCCTGAGGTTTGCATCGTCATGTCCCTCGAAAGAAAAGAGGGCGCAGGGAAGACCGGGTGCCCAGTGCACCCGCAGCGTCGCGTGCGAAAGTAAAAAGCACACGAGTTAGTCACTACAGGTTCACCGGAAACATCCCGGCCTTCCCTGCGCAATGGTTTACGGCTTATACGTGCTCTCTCCTGTGAACGGGCTCTTTTGCCACCGTCGCCTGCGCTTCTTATCGCAGACTTGACTCCAGCGTCGCGAAGTCAGGACCACACGATTTCGCCGTCCGCTTCAGCGCCACTCGTCAACGGCACCTCCGCGTCCATCGCATCCCGCCTCGCGTTCGTGACGATCGCGAGCGCCCCTCTTGTCGAGGCGGGACGGCTGGCAGCAAGCCACTGATTTGGGGTGGCGGTCAAGACTTTTTTCTGAAAACCAGAAATAGCGTTGATCGGGCAGGAGAATTTGGCTTTGAGGCGCCTGCGGAAATTGCCCGTCTCGGGCAAATCAGTCCGTGAAGCGGATTGGGAAGGCCTAACTTCCCGGTCGAAAATGATCCCAAGCCCCCGAAGACCAAGGGTTGAGCAGCGCTTCCGCCAATCAACCGGAAACCGACCCTTCCCTGGTGACTTTGGCTTCGCCGGTTCAGATGCCGAGTGCGCTCTGGTAGGCGAAAAGCGCCGGCGCGCCGCCTGTGTGCACGAAGACGACATCCTCGTCTGTGCGCCAACGCCCCTGGCGGATCAGGGCGATCAAGCCCGCGAGCCCCTTGCCCGAATAGACCGGATCAAGTGGAAGAGCCTCGAGCCGGCCTGCAAGTCGGATCGCTTCGATGGTGGCTTCGTGCGGGACCCCGTAGGCAGGTCCCGCATGCCCCGCGACGACTTCCACCGTTGCTTCGTCGAACGCAACATCAAGCAGATCGGACGCTTCCCGCGCCAACGCCACGACATCGGCTCGCACCCGCGTCGGCTCGGCGTCGATATCAATCCCCACGATCCCTGTGTTTGGCATTGTCACGGCTGCACCTGCGACAAGACCAGCCTGCGTGCCGGCGCTTCCAGTGCAGTGCACGATAGCGGCTGGTGCGAAGCCCAGTTGCGCTGCCTGCGGCTCGATCTCGGAAATCGTCGTGGCATAAGCGACGGCGCCGAGCGCATTCGAAACTCCGTATGGCACAAAGTACGGCCTGTGACCCTTCGCTTCGAGATCGCCGACGAGGGTGCGAATGGCTGCATTGCGGTCACCGGTCCACGGCACGTCATGCAGGTGCGCGCCGAACAGCCGATTGAGAAACGCGTTGCCCGAGGTCTTGTATTCCGGTGTCGGCGGTTCTAACCGGCCGTGGTAGACCGCAAGATGGCACGGGAGGCCGAGCTTTGCCGCCACGGCCGCAACCTGCCGCTGGCTGTTCGACTGCACGACGCCACCTGAGACGATCGTATCGGCGCCGCGCGAAAGTGCCTCGTGCAGGACGTAGTCGAGCTTGCGCAACTTATTGCCGCCAAAACCGAGACCGGTAGCATCTTCGCGCTTGACCCACAGCCGCGGTCCGCCGAGATGAGCCGTCAGTCGCTTCATCGGCTCGAGCGGGGTCGGCAGATTGGCCAAACCTAGCCGAGGAAAGGCAGCGAGTCGGTCCAATAACGGCCTGCGATCAATCATGCACGCACGACAACCGACATGTCGCCGGCCTTGCGTCGCGGCGCGGGCTTCACGGTCACCTCGACGTCCTGACCCAGCACATTCAGAAACTCCATCAGCCGGCCGACCGACACCGACACCGGCCGGCAGCGCATCAGCGCGGAGACTTGCGCCTGCGTGGTGCCGAGCAACTTCGCCGCTTCACTTCGATCCCGATAATGGCGTTCCACGGCGCACCAGGGTATTTGGCCAGGTGATCCGACGGCAAAGCTTTCGCGGCTTCCGACACGATCTGCACGGCGCGTTCTACCGCGCGGCGATGCATGTAGCTGCCTTGGTATTGCACGAACGAAAGACCGCGAACGACCATGGCGACGCCGTCGATCTCATCGCGCATGTGAAGCAGACGGGCGCGGGGGCTCTTGCTGGCAGCCATCAAAAAATCCGCACCGCCTCCCGCTCAACATCACTGAGAATGTAAGGCGACAAGCCTGTGCGGGTCGAATAACCGACCTCGACAGCTTCGCCAAATGCCTTTTGGATGGTCTCATACGCATCCATGAACGGCAGAAATCCGAAGTCGCGATCGGGAGCCGGGTCGACGAAGACATCCACATCGGAACCGGATTTTGCGTCATCGCGGGCATGCGATCCGAACAGGTAAAGCGCCCCCACCCCGAAAGCCCGCAGGGCGGGTTCGGTTGCCTTCAATTTTGCAATGACGTCATCGCGGCGCATGTCCAGAAATATATGCCAAAAGGCATGAATTTTCCAATGCCGCCGCATTCTTCATTTCAAGGTAAATCAATGCCCCAGGCTGTCGGGCGGATTGAATCGACCCCGTCTCTGGCATAAGCGGCGGGCTTTCACCCCGCCACAAACTCAATAATTGCCTTTACCTCGGCAATAGTGGTGTTGAACCAATCGCGGTCTGGCGCATCCTCGCTGTGTTTGCCCCTAGCCTTCAGAACATTATGGATTGCCACCTCAGCCCGTGAGGCGGATTGAGCCCAACGGGTCCGCGCAAGGCGCGGCCCGATGACAGGCTCCGGCGTAATCTGCCAACTCGGCGCGTAACGGCGGATTACGCTATCGCTTCTCTGCCCTACGGGCTACACTTGGAGGGTAGTAGGCGAAAGACGCGATGCTGCTTCGTCTCGCATTTGGTCCCGCGTTGATAGCGGCGCTGCTGGTTCATCCCCGAGATGCCGCCTCGCAGGGCCTATTGCGCTATGTCGACCTCAACAGCCCGGAAATGTCGACATCGGAGATGACGCGCGCCGAGGTCGACGCGCTTCTCAAGGCGGCGCCTCAAGGGCCCGCGGACCAACGCTCCGCAGATCTGGAAGGAAAGCGGCTGTCGCACCTTGATCTCTCGGGCCTCGACTTCACCGGCAGCAATCTTCGGCTGGCAAAGCTGAACCGGTCGAATCTGAAAGGCGCGCGTTTCGATCGGGCCATCCTGAACCAGGCCTGGTTCATCGACGCGGATTTGACGGAGGCGTCCCTTGTCAAGGCATCGCTGCTCAGCACGCAGATGCAACGCGCCAAGCTTGGCGGCGCCGATTTGAGCGGCGCACGCATCACCGGCGATCTTTCCGGCGCCAGCCTGACCGGCGCCAAGCTTACGGGCGCCGATTTGAGCGCGGACATGCGCAACCAATCGATGGGGCTGATGCGTGGCGTGCTCAAATCAGCCGATCTCAGGAATGCGGACATGAGCGGCGCCAATCTCTCGCGCACCGATCTCGAATTCGCGAAGCTGCAGAACGCCAATCTTTCGAATTGCAACCTCAACCACGCCTACCTTGCGGGAGCGGACCTGACGAACGCCAATCTCGCCGGCGCCGATCTCACCGAGGCCGACCTCACCTCGACCCTCCTGCCGGGCGCGGCCGCGCTCGCCGAAGCCCGCAATCTGGACAAGGCCTGGAACCTGGACCGGGCGCGGCGCCCGCAAAATTGACGATCGAAGGGAGCGGTCCTTGTACAACAAAATTCTTCTCGCCTATGACGGCTCAATCGAGGGACGGCGGGCCTTGCGGGAGGGAGCGAGGATCGCGCAACTCTGCCGGGCTGAAGTATTCCTGCTGGCTGTCGTGGAAGTTTCGGCGGGAACTGGAACCTTGGAGGGTGGGCTCGCAATCCCGATCACCGAGCAAGTTGAGATTTACCAGAGCATCCTTGGCGAAGGCGTGGAACGGCTCAAGGCCATGGGTTTCTCGCCAACGGCAAGCCTGAGCATGGGAGAAGCTGGACGCGAGATCGCTGCGGCCGCCGAAGAGATCGGCGCAAACCTCGTCGTCATAGGCCATCGTCCCGACGGACCGCTGGCGCGGTGGTGGTTTAGCTCGGTCGGAACATATCTGGTCAAGCATCTTTCCTGCAGCGTCTTGGTTGCGCAAACCGAGATTGGCGACGAAGAATTTGCCAGGCTGCTAACCGGCGTCGCCGTCGAGGCATGAGATTGAGCGCCGTAGGGCGGATGGAGCGCATCGCAATCCGGGATCGCGATACGGATGAGATGGTCCCGGATTTCGCGCATCTCTGCGCGAGCGCTATTGCGCTCGTCGGGGGCGGCGCTTTGCGCCGACCCGTTGGCTCCATCCGGGCTGCGTTCGCTGACTCTAGCGCCCCACCTGCCCGCGATGCCTGAGAAAATGATCCGCCAGCACGCAGGCCATCATGGCCTCGCCGACGGGGACGGCGCGGATGCCGACACAAGGATCGTGGCGGCCTTTGGTCGTGATGTCGGTCTCGCCGCCCTTGCGATCGACGGTCTTGCGCGGAGAGAGGATCGACGACGTCGGCTTCACCGCAAAGCGCGCCACCACCGGTTGCCCGGTGGAGATGCCGCCCAAAATGCCGCCGGCATGGTTGGACAGGAATTTTGGGCCCTGATTGCCCATCCGCATCTCGTCGGCGTTTTCCTCGCCGGATAATTCGGCCGCAGCAAAACCGGCGCCGATCTCGACGCCTTTCACCGCGTTGATGCTCATCATCGCCGCGGCCAAATCAGCATCGAGTTTTGCGTAGATCGGCGCGCCGAGCCCCGCCGGCACGCCCTCCGCGACGATCTCGATCACCGCGCCGATCGAAGAACCTTTCTTGCGGATATCGTCGAGATAGGTTTCGAAGAACGCGGCCTTGTCCTTGTCGGGACAGAAGAACGGATTGTTGGCGATCTCGTCAAAATCCCATTTGTCGCGGTCGATCTTGTGCGGGCCCATCTGCACCAGCGCGCCGCGCACGGTCACGCCCGGCAGGATTTTTCGCGCGATCGCGCCGGCAGCAACACGCATCGCGGTTTCCCGCGCCGACGAGCGGCCGCCGCCGCGATAATCGCGCAGGCCGTATTTGGCCTCATAGGTGAAGTCGGCATGGCCGGGGCGGAACTTGTCCTTGATGTCGGAATAATCCTTCGAGCGCTGGTCGGTGTTCTCGATGACGAGCGCGATCGGCGTGCCGGTCGTCACCTGCACGCCGCTCTCCGGATGCGCCATCACGCCCGACAGAATCTTCACCGCGTCGGCTTCCTGCCGCTGGGTCGTAAAACGCGACTGGCCGGGGCGGCGGCGATCGAGGTCGTGCTGGATGTCTTCGACCTTGAGCGGGATCAGCGGCGGACAGCCATCGACCACGCAGCCGATCGCGATCCCATGGCTTTCGCCGAAGGTCGTGACCCGGAACATATGGCCGAAGGTGTTGAAGGACATTTTTCCAAGTTCAGGATCGCAGGGATTGCGCCTTCTGGTAACGCGCGCGGCTCAAGGGGTCAAATCTCTCCGTTCGTCATGCCCGGCCTTGTGCCGGGCATCCACGTCCTTCTTCGTCGAAAGCAAGGGCGTGGATGGCCGGGACAAGCCCGGCCATGACGGCGGACGGACCTTAACTATACTTATCCAGCCCGTCCGTGCCGAACACATAGACCGCGCCCTGCTCGATGGTCAGGTCGGCGGCCGAAAGCTGCGTCTCGAAGCCGAGCGCGACCATCAGCGCCCGCGCGGTGCCGCCATGGGCGACTGCGACCGTGTCTTGGCGCACCGAATCGTACCAGCTTTGCACCCTCGCCTGGACCGAGACGTAGCTCTCGCCGTCCGGCGGCGATACCGTCCATTTCTCGAGCTGGCGTTTGGCGAACAATTCTGGATCCCTCGCCTGCATCTCGGCCAGGGTCGAGCCTTCCCATTGGCCGTAGCCGATTTCGCGCAAGCGGTCGTCGAGCCCGTAATTCGCCGGCGGCAGTTTCAGTTCGGCCCGCACCAGGTGCATGGTCGACTGCGCGCGGCCGAGCGGGGAGGAAACGAACGCCAGGGTGGACTTGTCACGCCCGTCCCGCACGAACAGATCAGCGAGGATGTTGCCGGCATGCGCCGCCTGCCTGCGGCCGAGCTCGTTGAGCGGAGCGTCCTGCGCGCCCTGCAGCCTGCCTTCCGCATTCCACGAGGTCTCGCCATGGCGGATGTAGTAGATCGTGGGCGCGGGCATCGAGCTGGCAGCTATTCCTTGGCGAGCGAAATATCCGGCGCGTCCGGGCGTTTCATGCCGAGGACGTGGTAGCCGGAATCGACGTGGTGGACTTCGCCGGTAACGCCGCGCGACATATCGGAAAGCAGATACAGCGCGCTGTCGCCGACCTCCTCGATGGTGACGTTGCGGCGCATCGGCGCGTTGATTTCGTTCCACTTGAGGAGATAGCGGGAGTCGGCGATGCCGGCAAACGCCAGCGTCTTGATCGGCCCCGCCGAAATCGCGTTGACGCGGATGTTCTTCTCGCCGAGATCGGCGGCGAGATAGCGCACGCTCGCCTCAAGCGCCGCTTTAGCAACCCCCATCACGTTGTAGTGCGGCATCCACTTTTCGGCACCGTAATAGGTCAGCGTCACGATCGAGCCGCCGGCGGCCAGAAGCTTTTCCGCGCGCTGCGCGATCGCGGTCAGCGAGTAGCAACTGATCAGCATGGTCCTTGAGAAATTGTCGGTGGTGGTATCGAGATAACGGCCGTCGAGCTGGTCCTTGTCGGAGAACGCGATGGCGTGGACCACGAAATCGATCTTGCCCCATTTCTCCCTGAGCACGTCGAAGACAGCATCGATGGTCGAGGGATCGGTGACGTCGCAATGCCCCAGCAGGATGGCGTCAAGCTCCCTGGCGAGTGGCTCGACGCGTTTCTTCAGCGCGTCGCCCTGCCAGGTGAGCGCGATCTCGGCGCCTGCCGCGCGGCATGCCTTGGCAATGCCCCAGGCGATCGAGCGGTTATTGGCAACGCCGAGAATGACCCCGCGCTTGCCGTGCATCAAACCTGAATTTTGCGCCATCCGTTTTCCGATCAAGGCTCGTTTAAAGGCCGGAGGTACACCAGCCCGCTACCCCGGTACAGTCCCCTCGCATTAACGTGTTGGCACGGCAACCCTGACCGCCGGAATAGCCGTGTCATGAGGGTGTTATGCTTGGTAAGGCGTCGGCGTCTTGCGATCGTGAACGCCACCAACATAAGGTCGAGCTGCCAAGAACCGAGCTGAAGATCGAGCTGAAATGAGCGCATTTCGCCAGAGTGTCGAAAACATGATCCCGGCGCTGCGCCGCTATGCGCGCGCGCTTGCGCGCGACGCCGATATCGCCGACGACCTGGTGCAGGATACGCTTGTGCGGGCGCTGCGGTCGGAACGGCTGTTTCTCGGCGGTGACCTCAGGAGCTGGCTCTACACCATCCTGACCAATCTCAACAAGAACCGGCGGCGATCGCTGGCGCGGCGGCCGCAATTCATGCCGCTGCTCGACAACAATGCCGACGCCAGCGGCACGGAAGCGGAAGGCCGCGACATTTCGCGCGCGCTTTCCACCCTTGTCGAGGAGCAGCGCGCGGTGCTGTTGCTGGTCATGCTGGAGGGATTGAGCTACCGCGAGGTCGCCGACATTCAGGGCGTGCCGATCGGCACCGTAATGTCCCGGCTTGCACGGGCGCGTGCCCATGTGAAAGCCTCGCTCGAAGGCGAGCGAGCGGCGCTGCGGCGCGTGAAATAGTTAATATTGGCCAGCTAATGGCAAGCGTTATGCATAAGCAACATGAGCAATTTTTGACCGGATTTGAGAAGAGCCCAATACTTGAGAAGAAACCAAGACTTGAACAGAGACTGAGACCATGACCCATCCCAGGATTCCCGTCACCGAAGACGAGGTGCATGCTTACGTCGACAAAGAGCTGCCGGCCGAACGCCGCGGTGATGTCGAGGCGTGGCTCGCGGCGCATCCGGACGATGCCGAGCGGGTGCGATCGTGGCAATCGATGGCGGAGCTGCTGCATGCGCGTTACGACGCAGTGGCCAACGAGCCGGTGCCGAAGCGGCTCGAACTCGAGCGGCTCGAGCGGCAGCCGCGCAAATTGATCTACGGCGCGATCGCGGCGACCCTGGTGG
>JBATYU010000410.1:0-9331 GCA_049674245.1 Bradyrhizobium sp.
ACATAGGACGCCGCGGCCGAGATCGACTCCTTCATCACCTCGCGCAGGTTGCCCGTCACCGTCATCTTGCCCTTGCCGGGCATCATGACGCCTTCGATGGTGAGCAGTTCGCCGCCGACATCGGTCCACGCCAAGCCGGTGACGACGCCGACCTGGTCTTCGGCCTCCACCTCGCCGTAACGGTGCTTGGGCACGCCGACGTATTCGCCGAGATTCTCCGCGGTGACCCGGACTGTCTTCTTCTTCGAGGTCATCAGCTCCTTCACCGCCTTGCGGGACAGCGTCGAAAGCTCGCGCTCGAGATTGCGCACGCCGGCCTCGCGGGTGTAGCGCCGGATCAAAGTGAGCAGGGCATCGTCGTCGATCGCCCATTCCTTGGGATCGAGGCCATGCTTGGAGACCGCGTTCGGGATCAGGTGCTTGCGCGCGATCTCGACCTTCTCGTTCTCGGTAGAGCCGGCGATCCGGATGATCTCCATGCGGTCCATCAGGGGGCCCGGAATATTCAGCGTATTCGCGGTCGTGATGAACATCACGTTCGACAGATCGTAATCGACCTCCAGGTAGTGGTCGTTGAAGGTCGAGTTCTGCTCGGGGTCCAACACCTCAAGCAGCGCCGAGGACGGATCGCCGCGGAAATCCGCGCCCATCTTGTCGATCTCGTCCAACAGGAACAGCGGATTGGAGGTCTTTGCTTTGCGCATCGACTGGATGATCTTGCCGGGCATCGAGCCGATATAGGTGCGGCGGTGACCACGGATTTCGGCCTCGTCACGCACGCCGCCGAGCGACACGCGCACGAATTCGCGGCCCGTGGCCCTCGCGATCGACTTGCCGAGCGAGGTCTTGCCGACGCCGGGAGGTCCAACCAGGCACAGAATCGGCCCGGTCAGCTTGTTGGCGCGCGACTGCACCGCGAGATACTCGACGATACGGTCCTTGACCTTCTCAAGCCCATAGTGGTCCGCGTCCAGAACCGTCTGCGCGGCCTCCAGGTCTTTTTTCACCTTGGACTTCTTGTTCCACGGTATAGACAGCAGCCAGTCGAGATAGTTGCGCACGACGGTCGCCTCCGCGGACATCGGCGACATCTGGCGCAGCTTCTTCAGTTCGTGCTGCGCCTTCTCCCGCGCTTCCTTGGAAAGCTTGGTCTTGGCGATCTTCTCCTCGATGTCGGCAAGCTCATCGCGGCCTTCGTCGTCGCCGAGCTCCTTCTGGATCGCCTTCATCTGCTCGTTGAGGTAATACTCGCGCTGGGTCTTCTCCATCTGGCGCTTGACGCGCGAGCGGATGCGCTTCTCGACCTGCAGCACCGAGATCTCGCTCTCCATCAGCCCAAGCACCTTTTCCAGGCGCGCCGTGACGGAGAGCGTTTCCAGGATTGCCTGCCGATCGGCGATCTTGACAGCGAGGTGGGAAGCGACGGTGTCGCCAAGCTTGGCGAAATCGGTGATGGCCTGAACCACGCCGACCACTTCGGCCGAGATCTTCTTGTTCAGTTTCACGTAGCTCTCGAAATCCGAAACGACCGAGCGCGCCAGCGCTTCCGCCTCCACCGATTTGGCGTCGGCATCGGCGAGCGCGACCGCGGTCGCCTCATAATACTCGGAGCGGTCGGAATATTTCTGCACGCGCGCGCGCTCGAGCCCCTCGACCAGCACCTTCACGGTGCCGTCGGGCAATTTCAAAAGCTGCAATACGCTTGCAAGCGTGCCGGTCTCGTAGATCGCATCCGGAGCCGGATCATCGTCGGACGCGTTCTTCTGCGTCGCCAGCATGATCAGGGCGTCGTTCTTCATCACCTCTTCAAGCGCACGGATCGATTTCTCGCGGCCGACAAACAGCGGCACGATCATGTGCGGGAACACGACGATGTCGCGCAGCGGCAGCACCGGATAAGAGTGGCTTTCGCCGTGGGTGATCGATGGCCGGGGTTTTGGGGTAGTCATCGCCTTTTCCTTTTGTTGTACCCCCTTGCACGCAGCCCGCTCGTTTTGCGCGACTACCACAAGGTGCCGAGATGGGGTCGTTTGGCTCGATTGAAGCCTGCTTCCCCGGATCGTTTGGCGACGCGAATCCCACGCGAGATCTTCGCCGCCTCCAGCATTAGGTGGCTATCGCCTAGGGGGGTGTCAAGTCAAAGAAAATGCCCGCCAAATGGGGCTAAACGCGGGTTCTGGTGCACAACCGCGACCGCGGGAAAGGCGCCGCGGCCGTCTCTGCTACCGACTTGCACCGCGCGTGCCGTCAAGCACTGGCGCTGCTTTCCACCGCCCGGTCGGAACGATCCGCGTAGATGTAGAGCGGGCGGGCGGTTCCCTCGACCACTTCGCGCGAGATCACCACTTCCTCGACACCTTCGAGGCCCGGCAGATCAAACATGGTCTCGAGCAGGATGCTTTCGAGGATCGAACGCAGGCCGCGCGCGCCGGTCTTGCGCTCGATCGCCCTGCGGGCGACCGCGCCAAGCGCCTCGTCGGCGAAGGTCAGTTCGATGTTCTCCATCTCGAACAGCCGCTGATACTGCTTCACCAGTGCGTTCTTCGGATCGGTCAGGATCTTCTTCAGCGAAGCCTCGTCGAGATCTTCCAGTGTCGCGACCACAGGCAGCCGGCCGACGAATTCCGGGATCAAGCCGTACTTCAAAAGATCCTCCGGCTCGACGTGACGGAAGATTTCGCCGGTGCGGCGGTCTTCCGGCGCCAGCACTTGCGCGGCAAAGCCAATCGACGTCGACCGCCCTCGCGCGGAAATGATCTTCTCAAGCCCCGAGAACGCACCGCCGCAGATGAACAGGATGTTGGTGGTGTCGACCTGCAGGAATTCCTGTTGCGGATGCTTGCGGCCTCCTTGCGGAGGAACCGAGGCCACCGTGCCTTCCATGATCTTCAACAGCGCCTGCTGCACGCCTTCACCCGACACGTCGCGGGTAATCGACGGGTTGTCCGACTTGCGGCTGATCTTGTCGATCTCGTCGATATAGACGATGCCGCGCTGCGCGCGCTCGACATTGTAGTCGGCCGACTGCAGGAGCTTGAGGATGATGTTCTCGACGTCTTCACCGACGTAACCGGCTTCGGTCAACGTGGTGGCGTCGGCCATCGTGAAGGGCACGTCGAGGATTCGCGCCAGTGTCTGCGCGAGCAGAGTCTTGCCCGAACCGGTCGGACCGATCAGCAGGATGTTCGATTTCGCCAATTCGACGTCGTTGTGCTTGGTCTGATGATTGAGCCGCTTGTAGTGATTGTGCACGGCGACCGAGAGCACCTTCTTGGCGTGGCTCTGGCCGATCACGTAATCGTCGAGGACCTTGCAGATTTCCTTCGGCGTCGGGATGCCGTCGCGCGACTTCACCAGCGAGGACTTGTTCTCCTCGCGGATGATGTCCATGCACAGTTCGACGCATTCGTCGCAGATGAAGACGGTGGGACCCGCGATCAGCTTGCGGACTTCATGCTGGCTCTTGCCGCAGAACGAGCAATACAGCGTATTCTTGGAGTCGCTCGTGCCGACCTTACTCATTCTCGTCTCCGTCCGCCGTTCGATCCCGTCCGCCGGATCGCTCCATTCCGGCAATTACCGCCAAGGAGTTGTAGATAGAGCAAATTCCGTACCAAAAAAGACCTTAACCCTAACATCCCGAGCGAATCACGGTTTCTTCGAATCCCCCGCGATCATGGCCGATCACCCATAGCCAACCATGCTGACACCCGACTATCAAGAATTCGCTAACCGGGCTCGCGGCAGACGCCGTGACAATACCGTGATTTGAGGTTTCCGCACGCGCGAAGCTGTCGAAATCGCACAAACGTTGCGCGATTGCCACGCCAAACCAGCACGAAAGCGGAACTTTCCAGGCGAATGTGCCCGAAACGCACCGCCGCCAGTTCGGCCGTCTGAGGACCGGGAAAACTACGGGGTCGTTACCGCGTCTCTACGCCGACTTGGCCACCGCCAGGTCTTCCGGACGCTTCTCGATGACCTTGTCGACGATACCGAAATCGCGGGCCATCTCGGCGGTCAGGAACTTGTCGCGTTCCAGCGCGTCCTCGATCGCCTTGTAGGTCTGGCCGGTGTGCTTGACGTAGATCTCGTTGAGCCGCTTCTTCAGGTTCAGGATTTCCTGCGCGTGCAGCATGATGTCGGTGGCCTGGCCCTGGAAGCCGCCGGATGGCTGATGCACCATGATGCGCGAATTCGGCAACGAAAAGCGCATCTCCTTCTCGCCAGCGGCCAGGAGCAGGGAGCCCATCGATGCCGCCTGCCCGGTGCACAGCGTCGACACCGCCGGGCGGATGAATTGCATGGTGTCGTAGATTGCGAGCCCCGATGTCACCACGCCGCCGGGCGAGTTGATGTACATCGAGATTTCCTTCTTCGGATTGTCGGCCTCAAGGAACAGAAGCTGGGCTACGACCAACGTCGACATACCGTCTTCGACCGGCCCGGTGACGAAGATGATGCGCTCCTTGAGGAGGCGGGAGAAGATGTCGTAGGCGCGCTCGCCGCGGTTAGTCTGCTCGACTACCATCGGGACGAGATTCATGTAGGTTTCGACGGGATCGCGCATTAATCACCCAGATGTTGGCCGAGACGAACGTCCATCGGCAAGCGGTTTTCGACTTTTCCGGCGCGGACAAGCGTCCCGTGATGCAGGACCTACTTAGAGGACAGCCCCACAGATAGGGGCCAATTCCCCTGATCACAAGAGCGGATCGACCCGGCCACAAGACCGGGTCAAGCCGCGCTCTTTTCTTCCGCCTCCTCGTCCTTGTACAGCTCTTCGCGCGAGACCTTCTTCTCGGTCACGTTGGCGAGTTCAAGGATGAAATCGACGACCTTGTCCTCGTAAATCGGCGCACGAAGCTGGGCGAGCGCATTGGCATTGTTGCGGTAATAGTCCCAGACCTCCTTCTCGCGCCCCGGCATCTGGCGCGCGCGCTCGATCACCGCGCGGCTGACTTCGTCGTCGGTGACGGTGATCTTGTTCTTCTCGCCGATTTCGGAAAGCACGAGGCCGAGCCGGACCCGCCGGTCGGCAATCTTGCGATACTCTTCCTTGGCCGCCTCTTCCGTCGTGTTCTCGTCGGCAAAGGTCTTGCCGCCCGATTCCATCTCGGCCTTGATCGAAGTCCACATCAGGTTGAATTCTTCGTCGATCAGCGACGGCGGCGCCTCGAATCTGTGGCTCTCGTCGAGACGATCGAGCAGCGTGCGCTTGACGCGCTGCCGCGTCGCGCCTGCGAATTCCGCCGCCAGGCGCTCGCGCGCGGCCTGCTTCAGCTTGTCGAGCGATTCAAGGCCGAGCGTCTTGGCGAACTCGTCATTGACGGCGGTTTCCTGCGGCGCCTCGAGCAACGTCGCCGTGGTCTCGAACTCGGCCGGCTGGCCGGCGAGCTTCTCGCTCGCATAGTTCTTCGGGAACGACACCTTCAGCGTGCGGGTGTCACCGGCGGTCATGCCGATCAACTGTTGTTCGAAGCCGGGAATGAAGGTGTTGGAGCCGATCGTGACCTGGATGTTTTCACCGGTGCCGCCGTCGAACGGCACGCCCTCGATGGTGCCTTTGAAGTTGATGGTCACGCGATCGCCGGTCTCGGCCCTGGCGCCCTCGCCTTTGGCCGCGTAGGAGCGGTTCTGGTCCGCGATCCGCTTGATCGCCTCGTCGACATCCGCGTCGCTGACCTCGGCGACCGGCTTCTCCACCTTAAAACTCTTGAAATCGGCGAGCTGGATCGCCGGCACCACCTCGATCGAAACCGTGTAGGTAAGATCGGATTTTCCCGAGAGGATCTGCTCGACCTCTTTTTGCTCGGTCGGCATGGTGATCTTGGGTTCGGTCGCAAGCCGGAAGCCGCGCTCGGTAAAGATTTGCGTGTTGGTATCGCGGATGGTCTGGTCGATGGTCTCTGCCATCACCGAGCGGCCATAAACCTTCTTCAGATGGCTCACCGGCACCTTGCCCGGACGGAAGCCGTTGAGACGAACCTTGTCCTTGAGGTCGACGAGGCGCGCGTCCGCTTTGGCATCGAGATCCGATGCCGGAACATTGACCTTGAATTCGTGCTTCAGCCCCTCGTTGAGGGTTTCCGTGACCTGCATGGTATCCAATCTTCTTCCGCTACGTTCCCTTGCCTTCGACGGCCGGGACGTTCTTCAATTTATTCGACGCGCGGCCACCAAATGCCTTGCGCCGTTGCTCTGCGAACCAATTCCCTCGAAGGAAACGGGTTCTACCCTCCTACGCCAGGCTTCGGAGGGCATCCTGCTTCGCCGTCACGCAGCATTCGATCCTGCGAAGCGCCGGGCGCGCGAAGCAGGATGGTGCGGGCGGAGGGACTCGAACCCCCACAACTTTCGTCACTGGAACCTAAATCCAGCGCGTCTACCAGTTCCGCCACGCCCGCGTGAACAGCATCAAGTCCGGCCGCGATGCCCGAGCATGATACCGGAAAGTGCGCCGCGGTTTTCGGGCAGCCGTCATGCTCCAAATCAGTGGAATTGAATCACGTTCATGATTTTGGATGAATCTCAGCCAAAATCATCGTGATCGTTGCGGCGGGCTTATAACATGAGCCTACCCGATCGCAGCAAAAAAATGGGGACCTTTTTCCGCCCCTCCGGTTGCCCGCGGCAACTGGACATTTCACACCAAAAATGGTCCGCATCGACCCCATGGCAAGGTGGAATTTAGGGCCCAGTCGACGTGAATTGATGGCAGGGCTTGGAGCCGCAGTGCTGGGTCCGGCCATGCCCGGAATCGCCGCCCGGCCGTCCCAACCGCTGATGCTGCGAGCCGGGCCCGCCGGCCTCGCCCTGCGCTCTGGACAAGCGGAAACACCGATATGGGCCCTGGAGGGCCCGACGCCAGAGGCCGGGCTCCGCTTAGGGCGCGGCGACCAGCTTGAGGTCATGTTCGCAAACGACCTTCCAATGCGCGTGGCCCTCGACTGGCGGGGAATTGACGGTGTCCCTGCCACCGAACCTTTGCTGGGACGGCCGCCGCTAGCGGCGGGAACCGAGGAAACCCTTCAAATTCAGCCACGTTACGCCGGCACCTTTCTGTGCGATCCGCGGCTGCTCGGCGACGGCCAGGCACGGCCGGCGCGCCCGCTTGCCGTGGTGGTTGGGGAACGCGAGCCCGTCACGCTCGATCGCGACGAAATCCTGCTCATTGAGGACTGGCGGCTGCGGTCCGATGGAACTGCCCTCGCGCCGGGGATCGATGCGACGGACACCACGACCGTCTACACCGTCAACGGCCGGATTTCGTTCGATATTACGGTGCGCTCCAATGAACGCCTCCGGCTTCGCTTCATCAATGGCTGCCAACGCGCTGTCATTGCTCTCAAAATCGAGGACCACGAGGTCCGGGTGATGGCCCTGGATAGCCAGCCGGCCGAACCGTTCGTGGCTCGCAACGGCGCGCTGGTGCTGGCGCCGGGTGGCCGGGCTGACGTCTACGTTGACGCGACCGCTCAGCCGGGTTCGACCTCTGATATCCTGCTGCACGACGGCAAGGGGCCTCGTCCGATCACGCGGCTAGCTACCTCGAATGAGTCGGCGCTCCGCTCGGCACCCTTGCCGCAACCATCGCCATTGCCGTCAAACGGTCTGCCGGCGCAGCTCGATCTCAAAAACGCGGTTCGTGCCGACCTGACGCTCGGCGGTTCGCCATCCGATTGGGTGACGCCGGCGCGTTTCGCGCCGTCCGCCGCGCCCGCGTTTCGCGCCAGGTCGGGTCATGTGGTGGTGCTGGCCCTGATCAACCGCGCCGACATCGCCACCGTATTCCATCTGCACGGACATCATTTCCGTCTGCTCGACCGGCTCGACGACGGCTGGAAGCCGTTCTGGCTGGATACCCTCGCTGTCGAACCCGGTCAGACCCAGCGCATCGCGTTTTTGGCCGAACATGCCGGGCGCTTCCTGCTCGAGTCCGTCCAGACCGAGTGGGCCGCGCCGCGACTCCTGCGGTGGTACAATGTCGAATAAAACAACAAGGAAACGCGCATGAGCAAATCCACACCCGCCATCCGCAGCGTCAAGGCCCGCGCCATCGTCACGCCGATCGCGCGGCCCGTGAAGACCGCTTTCGCGGCCATCGAGGCCGCGCCGCTGGTGCTGATCGATGTCGCGACCGATCAGGGCGTCACCGGACGTTCCTACATCTTTGCCTACACCAGACTAACGCTGAAGCCGCTGGTGCTTCTGATCGAGGAGATCGGCCGTGATTTTATCGGCAAGGCGATCGTGCCGTTCGATCTGATGGCCGCCATGGATGCCAAGTTCAGGTTGCTGAGTTGGCAGGGCCTGGTCGGGATGGCGGCGTCCGGCCTCGACATGGCGTTCTGGGACGCGCTGGGCCAGATTGCGAACAAGCCATTGGTGGAGCTGCTCGGCGGATCGCCGCGCCCGATCAAAGCCTATGACAGCTACGGTGCGGTCGATCCCGCCGCCGACGCGACGCACCTGCGCCGCTCGCTCGAGCAAGGCTTTCGCGGCATCAAGATCAAGGGCGGCGCCGGCGACGCCGCCGATGACGAGCGGATGGTCAAGGGTGTGCGGGCCCTGCTTGGCCCCGATGTCGCATTGATGCTGGACTTCAATCAATCGCTCGATCCCACGGAGGCGACCCGCCGCATTGCCCGCCTCGCGCCCTTCGATCTCTGCTGGATCGAAGAACCTGTGCCGCAAGAAGATCTGCTGGGCCACGCCAAGGTGCGCGAGACCTCGCCGATCCCGATTCAGGCCGGCGAGAACTGGTGGTTCCCGCGCGGCTTCGCCGAGGCCATCGCGGCCGGCGCGAGCGATTTCATCATGCCCGATCTGATGAAGGTCGGCGGCATCACCGGCTGGCGCGGCGTTGCGGGTCAGGCCGAAGCCGCGTCGATCCCGATGTCGAGCCACATCTTCCCCGAAGCCAGCGCGCATATGCTTGCGGTGACGCCGACCGCACACTGGCTAGAGGTGCTCGATTTCGCCGGCGCAGTTCTGACGGACCCGATCAAGATCGTCGACGGCACGTTGACCGCGCGCGGACCGGGCCTCGGGCTGGAGTGGGACGAGGCGAAGGTTGCGAAATATCTGGTGTGAGCGACTGAAGCGCTCTCAATAATCGATGCCGAATTCGTCATAGAGGTGCCTGTACACCGCGGGCAAAATCTCCGACAGGTCTTCCGCGATCAGGCCGGGACCCGCTTCGCGCGCCGCTTCGCCATGCATCCACACTCCAATGCTCGCGGCCTCAAACGCCGGCACGCCCTGCGCCAACAGGCCAGCGATCATTCCGGCCAGGACATCACCGGCGCCGGCGGTGGCGAGCCAGGGC
>JBATYU010000411.1:0-2268 GCA_049674245.1 Bradyrhizobium sp.
CTGCCCCAGCCACCACCAACGCCGCCGAACGCCCCAATCCAATTGAGCGCTGCCGGACCATCGATGCGTGAGTTTATATCATCCGAAGCGGTACAAATTGTCGTTTGTCGAAAGCCCAACTAGGACCATCATGATTCCGGGCTTTTGAGCCAACTCAGCGAAACGCACATCTGGCCGCATTTCGGAAGAGAGTGATGCCATTATTCAATAGCCAGCATCAAAACGACCGCGGCATCCGTTGGCGGGGAATAGCCGCCACAGCGATGGTCGAACTTCTCGTCTTGTTCGCGCTTGCGTTCGCGGTTGTTCGTTACGTGGAATGGTCATCGGCCGTCAATCAGGCCGAATTCATGAGCGCGACCGAGCCATCGTCTGTTGCAAATCATTCGGGCGAATTTTCTACTCGGGCTCAAGGCCCTCAAGGTGCGAGCCGATTGCGATCGGAAAGGGTTGAACTACTGACACTGTAAGGATCGCCGGCCCGCGTTCACTCCAAGACCTCGTATTGAAATACTCCGCGGCAAGCTTCCTCGCAGCCGTGCGCTCCGTAGTGAACTTCTCGCGGATAAACGGGTCGCGGGGCATGCGCTATGCTTGCGGAATAGGCGCGGCGGAATTCCAGATGTCTGCGTAGGCGGACAATTTCAATGCGGCTGTCTCATGATCGACTTCAACAAAAGAAGTCGGCGCTCGGGTCGCCAGTGCGTTGAATGATTGTCCAACGGTCCACGCTCGTTGACCATCCACAGCAACCAAGCGATCGTGCAAGCTCTTCGCTGTTGCTGCCTTTGCCGTTAACGGTCGCTCTTGCCCATATTGCTTATTAAAATGCTTGATTGCTGGGAGTAGAGATGCCTTGTGAGAGCCGGCATCTGTTAACAATCGAATAGCGACCTTCGCTAGAGCAAGAAGCGCAAACTCGGTCAGAACTTTCTCGTCTAAATACGGGTCCACAATGAGAATGTCGTTCGTTGCCATCTCAAAAACTCTTTGCACCGCCTTCAGCGCATCGAAGGTGTTACCGGCAGGGATGAAAGCTCCCGTCGCCGGCGCCGATCGCACAAAAAGCGTAACCGCCAGCGGATTGCCGCACATGCAAAGCGGCTGAGGCGGTAGACGACCAGGGCGCGGGGGCTTCGGTCCCGCGCTCACACCGCCAGCGAAGGCCTCAAGCCCGCCGGGTTAAAGTGGCGGGTTTTTCTTTTGGATTTGGCGGATGCGGCAGGCTGTTGATCTTGCCCTTCAAGTTCTTGCTTTTTCGGCGCCACCGGCGGGACCGGCCGCGCAAATCTGGCGGCCCATCGGTGTTCGAACTTCCTTTGAAGGTCCAGAGGAACGTCGCACATAACCCACCTCCGAGTTCAGCCCTCCATGGGGCCTAACGCGCAAGGCGCTCTCTAAAGGTCCTAGACGGCGCCGCGGGGAATCAACGTCAGGCGCCCCATGCGATGGCGCTGATCGGCCCGCACTCACCGAGCCCGCGGACCGAACGCGCCCCCGCAAGTCTCCTAGGGGCCTCAGGAAGGCTGGTGCCGAGTTATCGAGCGCCGCGTTTCTGCCCTGTGGAGGCTAGCGGGGGCGCGGATGGAGGTTCTGCGGCTGGTCGGCCCCACAGACCACAAATCGGACGGTGACAGGAGGCGTCGTCGAATTGCTCAACTTCGCGATCCGCCGCTAAAGGAAACGGACTGAGAAACAAGCCAACAAGCCCGGCCGCTCCGAGGCGATCCGTCGCCTCGTCGAGATCGGGCTCAAAGCAAAGAAGTGAAAGGCTCCGCAATGGACCAACGAAATAGATAAGGCGCTATCCGCGGGCAAGGACCCACATGATGCATTCTTAAAGGCGATCGGGACAACTTGCTGAGGTCATCTACATAATCACTGCTGATGACCAAGGAGAGCAAACTGCGCGCCGCGACGGCGCCGAGCTCCCGCCGTTGGTTTTCTGTGGTCTGGCTATCCGTGCTGACCCTCAGATAGATGCCGACGCACCACCTCGTAACAGTTGCCGGTACCCTTGCTCCGTCATCCACTTGGCGCGCGCGAGGTGGCTCTTAAACGCCCTCCGGGCGCGATCGAATTCACGTTCCGGGTCGAGATGCAGCACTATTCGTGCGACGTCACGCCAGTCGGCGCCTTCAGCGTCCGCGTCGAGCAGGCGCAGATAGGTGACAAGGTGCTCCTCGTCGTAGGTGGTCAATGCGGCACTGGAGGGCGCGTTATCGGCCACATCGGGATCAAGCGGCGGCAACTGCATGGGCTTCTCGC